>CALIQO010000486.1 GCA_938044055.1 uncultured Saprospiraceae bacterium | reverse complement strand
ACTTGAACCTGGACCTGCTGAAACAGAGATGGTACCTATGACGAGTTTAATATTATCTTCTATATTGTGTGCGTTAATCGTTCATTCCCTGAATAAACGAATTAACGAAAAACCAATTTAAAGCTGACACCTATCTTAGATGGCCATAAAAGGACTACGTAAAAGAAGCATAACTGCTTTATTCTTCGGTGCAATCGTGCTGTCCCTTATTCTTATCAACAATACAACGGGTATCCTATTAATGGGACTAATCGGTGCAGGATGTGCGATAGAATATGACACCGTTTCTAGTGGGAAGAACAGAATCGTACTTATCCTAGGACTATTCTTAATAAGTTTCGGAATATACTTTTATTACAACTGGCCTGAACTCCCCTCGTATCTGTTATTTATACCTTTTATATCTCATATAGTCTTGGTCTTTTTCCTGTTCGATGAAGGAGCACGATTTCCACATCATCAATACAGCCTTCCTTTACTGTTGTTATATTTATTATTGCCTGTGTTAACTATGAGCAACCACATCTGGAATAATTCTGATGGGAAAACACTATTGTTGTTTACCATTCTACTTATCTGGATCTCCGATACTGGTGCTTACTTAGGAGGGAATCTTATGGGTAAAAACAAATTGATGTCTAGAGTATCTCCTAATAAAACAATAGAAGGATTCCTAAGTGCTGGTTTCTTATGTTGTATGGCAGGGATTGCTATATATTTTTATCAGGATTCAAGAACAATATGGTGGTGGATCTCTTTCTCAGCTATGATCTGGATAGTAGGATCTGTAGGAGACTTGATACAATCAGCTATTAAGAGAAAATACAGTGTTAAGGATTCTGGAAACATATTACCCGGACACGGAGGTGTGTGGGATAGATTTGATAGTTTTGTGATGGTAATTCCTTATGTCCTGATTTGGGTTAATTTTTAAACATCTAGTAAATAAAAAACGTATCATGGGTATACATAAAGAAGGAACAACGACACTGATTGCCAGTCTTATTTTTATGGTGCTAGCAGGCGTACTCGTACACCTTTATATGCCTAGCCTCTTTATATTCGTTCTTGTCGTTTTTATAGCATTGTATATCTTTCTTTTAAGTTTCTTCCGGGTACCTAGACGAATCCTTGTAGAATCCAACGAAGACGACTTAACCGCTCCAGCAGATGGGAAAGTAGTGGTTATAGAAAAAACATATGAAGGGGAGTATTTTAAAGAAGAACGATTGATGGTATCTATATTCATGTCCCCTCTTAATGTTCACATAAATCGGAACCCTATCTCAGGCGTTATTGATTACTTCAAGTATCACCCTGGCAAGTACTTAGCAGCTTGGAACCCTAAGGCATCCACAGAGAATGAAAGAACAACAACCGTCTATTCTTACAAGGGGGAAAAAATCTTGATGCGTCAAGTAGCCGGTGCCCTTGCAAGAAGAATTGTCTGGTACATCGATAAGGATCATGAAGTCAAGAAGGGAGATGAAATGGGCTTCATAAAGTTTGGCTCAAGGGTGGATCTGTATCTACCTGTAGATAGCACAGTCCACGTAACACTTAATCAGATGGTAAAGGGGAATCTTGATATTATTGCCACTCTTTAGAAGCTAGCAATAAGAAGAAATTAATTCATGGGCAGATTTTATCCAAGCTGGATTATCATTTAAGCTTTCTACAAGATCTAGTTTTTCTCCTCCTTTTTCTTGAAATTCCTCCTTATACTCATAACCTATTTCTATGGTTGTTTCTAGGCAGTCTGCTACAAATGCGGGCGAGAACACCAGAAGGTTTTTATTCCCTTTTTCTAAATTCTCTTCAATAACAACACTGGTGTATGGTTGCGCCCATGCTTCAGGGCCCAGGCGGGACTGAAAACATACGGTGTAATTTTCTATCCCTAGCTTATGAGCAATTGCATGAGAGGTCTGATGACACTGCGCTGAGTAACACATCCTATTAGCAGGACAGCTGGTATTACAACAATCTGCAACCTTTAGACAATGTTGCTTTGTTCTATCTCCTTTCTTCAGCTGCCTCTGTGGCAAGCCGTGATAGCTAAACAATACGTGATCGTATTCTGATAGATCATACTTTCTAGCATTCTCAGAAAAAGTTTCTATCATTCCTGGGAGTGTAGGATATGAATTGATCATAACGACTTCAGGTATGGTCTGCTGCTTACGCAAAAGTCTCATTACCTCATCATGAATACTACCTGTAGTGGCCGATGCGTATTGTGGAAACAATGGGAATACAATAATGCGATCAACTTGTGCCTCTAGCAGTTTTTCAAGAGCTGATTCTAAAGAAGGGTTCTGATACCGCATGGCAAGTTCTATGGCATAAGCACCTTGATTAATATCTCTTATTCCGTCTACCAATCTCTCTCCATAAAATTTAATAGGGCTGCCTTCTTCTGTCCATAGACGCTGATATAACTTCGCACTGCTTCCGGAACGGAATGGTGCGATGATGCCTCTTACAAGCAAGTTTCTTGGCAGCCAAGAATAATCAATTACTCTCGGGTCTAAAAGAAACTGCTTAAGGTATCTATATACAGCACCTCGTGATGGCGCGTCTGGAGTTCCTAAATTTACTGCTAAAACACCTGTCTTCTTCATTCCTTTTATTAAAATCTAATTGCAAGATAAAGCACCCACAGTTAACAGAAGCATCTGGGCAATGTTTAGTTAGTAATGGTATAATTTTCAGAAGGGTTTCTTGAATTCTCATAGACTATCAAGCATAATGGGTATATATTTGCGTAAGCATATAAAACATACATGGAAAAACCGATCATTCTTGTCACCAATGACGACGGCATCACTTCTCCAGGGATAGCTACACTCGTTTCAATCGCTTCTAAATACGGTGAAGTAATCGTATGCGCACCCGATAGTCCTCAATCTGGTCAAGGTCATGCGATCACCTTAGAACATCCCATCAAGTTAAGGAAATCTACCCTCTTCCCAGATATAGAAGCTTATACATGTAGCGGCACTCCAGTCGATTGTGTAAAGCTGGCGAAACATGTCATCTTAAAAGAAAGAAAAATCAGCCTGTGTCTATCCGGTATAAATCATGGCTCCAATGCCAGTATAAACATCATCTACTCAGGTACGATGTCAGCAGCTATGGAAGCCAGCATCGAGGGAATAGACTCCATAGGATTTTCTTTTCTTGACTTTTCATACGATACCGATTATTCTTATAGTCTTCCTTATGTAGAGAAGCTCGTGAAGTCTGCCTTAGATCAAGCATTTCCAGATTCACAATTGATCAATGTTAATATTCCTAAAGGAGAAATAAAAGGAATGAAAGTATGCCGGCAATGTGATGGAACCTGGATTGAAGAATTTAAAGAAGGGACAGATCCCAAGGGTGAAAAATATTATTGGCTTAGTGGAAAATTCCATAGTGAGGATTATGGAACGGATCACGACATTGCGGCATTAAAAGAAGGATATATATCCATAGTCCCATCTCATCATGACCTTACCCATTACCCTTCTATTGATCAATTTAAGTATCTTGAGCTTATATAATTATGGATAATAAAAATTCAATCGTGATCGGACTGGCACTAGGTGCTATCGTTCCTGTTGTAGGTTACTTGCTGATAGATTTCATCTTCTTACAACTACAGAATATGGGCCTTATGGATGAAGTTAAGATCATGGCTTACAGCAGTAGAGAAAGAACCACAACGCTGATTGCGTTGTGCTGCAATCTTATTCCTTTTAATATATCTCGAAAGAGAAGATGGGACAATACCATGCGTGGGATTATATTCCCTACACTTATATATGTAGGATTCTGGATATACAGATACTATGCCGTCCTCTTCTAATAAGAAATACTACTTAATAGCTGGTGAAGCTTCTGGAGATCTCCATGGCAGCAACTTAATAGGCGCTATAAATCAATTGCACCCTGGAACAAAATTCCGTGGATGGGGAGGAGAAAAAATGGAGACAGCAGGCATGCAACTAGTAAGACATTATCGAGAGACCGCCTTCATGGGTTTCGTAGAAGTCATCAAGCATCTACCACGAATTTTGGGATTCTTAAAGCAGGCTAAAAGAGACATCCACGAGTGGAAGCCTGATGCTGTTATCCTTATTGATTATCCTGGATTCAATCTTAGAATTGCTAAGTGGCTGCATACGCAAGGAATAGCAGCATATTACTACATATCACCTCAAGTATGGGCATGGAAAGCGGCCAGGGTTCATAAAATAAATAAGTACGTAAACGAGATCATCTGTATCCTCCCATTTGAGAAGGCATTCTATAAAAAGCATGACATAGATGTTCATTATGTAGGTCATCCATTACTGGATGAAATCCATGGCAATCAATCAAGAACGCCAGAAGCTGTACTACGTACCATCTGTCTCCTCCCTGGAAGTCGAGAGCAAGAAATAAGCAATTTGTTGCCGGACATGATCGCTGCTGCTCATAAAATTAATCCAGATAAAATTACAATTGCTGGGGTAAATCACATCGACAGATCCCTGTATGAATCGCTCACAAAAAGTTACAGTGACATTCCGATTGAGGTAAGTTATGGAAGTACATATACCCTGCTATCTATGGCAGATGCTGCTGTTGTTGCTTCTGGAACGGCAACCTTAGAAACAGCCTTACTGGGCGTACCCCAAGTTGTCGTATACAGAGGGAATAGTATATCCTACATGATTGCTAGAAAGCTTGTAGATTTAAAGTACATCTCTCTAGTAAATCTTATTCTTGATAGGCCTGCAGTCAAGGAATTGATACAAGATGATTGCACAATAGAAAACATTGTTAAAGAATTAAAGAATCTAAAATCTAATTCCGATAGGATGCACATAGATTATAAGGAATTAAGAGCTAAGCTGGGGAACTCAGGAGCTTCCGAGAAGGCAGCAAAAATAATTCTTACTTATCCTCCTTCTTAGGAGCAGTTTTCTTTTTAGGAGCAGCTTTCTTCTTTTTCACTTTAATCGTTCCTGGTGCAACTTCATTGATCATCTCTATAGCTTGTTCCAGCGTCAATTCCTTCAGTATGTCAGCTTCTACTTTTTCACCATCTACTTTAGGAATCTTGATGGATTTTTTCTTCACTCTGAAGAAAGGGCCCCATCTACCATTTTCTATTGCAATCTGTTCTTTCTCCCATCTCTTGATATAACGATTTGCTTCCTTTTCAATTTTGGCAGCGACCAGTTCGTCCATCTGTTCCTTAGTCAAGTTATCGAAATCATACTTCTTAGAAACATTAATGAAGAACTTATTCCACTTGAGGTATGGTCCGAATCTTCCTTTTCCTTTTGTAATAGGCAAGCCTTGATAGGTACCTACTGGAGCATCTTCTAGCTCTTTAACTTTTACAATTTCTATGGCTCTATCTAAAGTCATCGATAGAGGATCTTCGCCTTTAGGGATGGTAGCAAACTTTTCTCCATACTTTACGTACGGTCCATATCTTCCATTATTAACTGTAATCTCCCAGGTCTTATATTCTCCTAAGGTTCTCGGAAGTTTAAATAACTCCATCACTTCTTCGTAAGTGATTGTCTCCATAGATTGCCCTGGCTGAATACTGGCGAATCTAGGCTTCCCTTCTTCTCCTACTTCTTCTACTGTTCCTATCTGTGCAGCAGGACCATATCGCGTCATCTGTACCAGAACAGTATGTCCTGAAACTGGGTCGGTTCCTAGCTCTCTGGTACCCTTAGCCCGTTCTGCTTTTTCTATTGTTTCTTCTACATTCTCATGGAACGGGAAGTAGAATGCTTTCAAGGTTTCTACCCAGTTTTCTTGTCCCCCTGCAATCTTATCGAGCTTACTTTCAACTCCAGCTGTGAAGCTATAATCCATAACATCCTCGAAATGCTTGTTAAGAAAATCAGTCACTACCATACCCATGTCTGTAGCGTATAACCGATTAGATGTTGACCCAGTAATTTCTGATGTTTCCACCTCTGTAATAGCACCTTCTTTTAGGGTTAATATTCTATATTTTCTTTCTTTTCCTTCTCGACTCTCCTTAACTACATACCCTCTTTCCTTCTCCATTATCTTAGAAATGGTAGGGGCGTATGTAGAAGGTCTTCCTATCCCTAGTTCTTCTAATTTTTTAACTAGAGCAGCTTCTGTATATCTCGATGGAGGTCTGGTAAATCTTTCTGTGCTGACTATCTCAGACAAATCAAGTTGCTGACCCACGGTCAATGGAGGTAACATACCGTGGCTCTCTTTCTCGTCATCTTCATCAGTAGATTCCATGTACAACTTCAGAAATCCATCGAAAGTAAGCACTTCACCTTTAGCACTTAGGTTGGCATCAGGTACATTAGATATAGAAATCTGGGCAGTAGTTTTTTCTATTTCTGCTTGTGCCATCTGAGAAGCAACGGTTCTCTTCCATATTAAATCATACAGTCTCTGCTGATCTCTATCTGAAGTCACTTCTCTTCTATCTACATAAGTAGGTCTTATGGCTTCGTGGGCTTCTTGAGCATTAGAAGACTTAGACTTGAATTTTCTGACATGCAGATACCTTTCTCCATACTCACTGGTTATTGCTTCTGAAATAGCTTTAACAGAAGTAGCACTTAGAGAAGTGGAATCTGTCCTCATATATGTTATTAGACCCTGCTCATATAATCTCTGAGCTATCTGCATTGTACGGTTGACAGAAAAGTACAACTTTCTACTCGCCTCTTGCTGTAAGGTAGAGGTTGTAAACGGAGCAGCAGGATTCCGCTTACTCGGCTTCTTGATTATATCTTTAATGGTATAATCAGAACCCTTGCATTTTTCTAGGAATGCTTGAGCATCTTCTTTAGAATCATACTTATCACTCAATTCAGCTTTAAGGGTGACCATCTGGCCAACTGTATTCTTAACTTGAAAAAAAGCAGAAACCTTAAAGAAAGGTGTAGCTGTAAAACCTTGTATATCTCTTTCTCTTTCGACAATCAGCTTGACAGCTACCGACTGAACCCGTCCAGCAGACAGCTTTCCTCTTATTTTTCTCCACAATGTTCCTGACAGCTCAAATCCCACTAGTCTATCAAGTATTCTTCTAGCTTGCTGTGCATCGACAAGATTCTTATCTACCAATCGAGGGTTTTCAACAGCCTTAAGGATAGCAGGCTTAGTTATTTCTCTAAATACAATTCGCTTGGTTATGCTTTCATCTAAACCCAGCACCTCACATAAGTGCCACGATATAGCCTCTCCTTCTCGGTCTTCATCCGTTGCGAGCCATACTTCTGTTGCTCTTTTAGCAGCATCTTTTAAATCTTTAACGACTTTCTTTTTCTCTGGTGAAATCGCGTAACTGGGTTTGAAATCATTCTCTACATCTACGCCTTTATCTCCTTTAGCAAGGTCTCTGATGTGTCCGAAACTCGACTTCACTTGGAATTTCTCTCCTAAATATTTTTCTATGGTCTTGGCCTTGGCGGGTGACTCGACTATCAACAGATTTTTGCTCATTCAGATAAGGTAATCGTTAAAAAAGACTGCAATCTTACTACAATTTAATAAGGATAGGAAGATTTTCTAAAGATGAATTTTTAATACCTATTTAATATGTACAATGAAAGCGCTATAAAATTATTGAACCCGGTCAAGTTCAATAATTAGAAATTTTATCTAATTATTGCTTCTTAATAGGAGGCTTTTCATGCTTGATTTCTGAAGAATCAATAACTGTTCCAGTGCCCCTTTTTTCTTCGAGCGCTTTCTTGCGTTTCTCTCTTATCATCTGTGCCCTTCCTTCTATATCTAAAGGTACTTCATTAAGGTGCCGGTGTAGTGACCGAAGGGTGAAATCGATCATATCATCAGGATGGGTCACACCTTTCAATCGTAGGTAATGACTGTATCTGCTCCCCTCATAGAAATTCCAATTTTCTGCTAGCCACTTCCCTAATCCGAAATGCAACCTTTTAACTACGAAGTCTTCATTAGCAGATTTATACTTCTGAATCGACTCTGTCGGAGAGAGTCGTATTATTTCTTGTATAGCGTCTCCTATGTTCTCTGGTATATAGATCCCATCAATCTTAGATTTCCTGATATTAGAATTATACCTTTTCTCTGCTTCTTCTATGCTATCGCCTGTCTGTGCAACAATGCTTGAAAATTGACTTGAAATCAGAAAAGAAAGAAAAAGAAAAATATGCTTCATCATTGTTAATATTTATCATTGTTCACAATAACGCATCGAATCATTACAGAATTGCCACTGTGCATATAAGTTCATAACCATCAGAACGTCTCACATAGTTTCGATAGTTGTACCTTTATCGTAATTATGTGACCTTTTAACGAATAATTATTGGAAAACAAGCGATCTTTCGGACTGACTGAACTAGCCATTGTAGAAATTATATTATTTATGATTCTATGGTTAAGCAGCGAATATCTTGCCACCCTTATCTCAGTTATTATAATCCCGATCTGCGCTGGGATATTAATTGTATCCTTAATTGCAGAAATTATAGAAAAGTCTAGAGTTCCGAGATTATATTTTAAATTCTTAGGGATAACTATAATAATACCTTTAATAATAGGTTTTATATTTACACTGCTATATGGTGGCAATTTTGATTGGTTACAGAACGATTAAGACTTGCTCTCTGTATTAGTATTAGCTTGAGACGCTATTCCTGGATTTAAGTGAAAATGTATTATCGAGTATTCAACTATGGTTGATGCTCTATTGTAATTGAATGCTGGATTTTAGATTCAGATGTGAAATCATTATATATATGTTTTTCATATTTATATCTTTACCCATAGTTAGATATTGACGACAAGAATTGAAGAACTTACTTTATATCCTATGTATCTGTATGTGCTCTGGCCTCTATGGCCAAGAAGTGCACAAGTGCCCTAGTCACCTAGATTCGGAGTTTTCACCTTATCATGGATGGGACTATGCTGATATTGTTAAGCATGAACGGGAATTGCTTGCGCAAACAAGATCTGTAGAAAACACCTGGGACGATGATTGCATCATTACTATTCCTGTACACATTATCGTATTGCATGATCGAAATGAAGACGTAGGGACAGGTTTCAATATTTCGGAAGAACATATTTTATCTCAGCTCCAAGTACTGAATGAGGATTTCGGAAGGACCAATTCTGATGCATCCTTGACTCCTGTTAACTTTTCTGCTGTTAATACTGGAATTCAATTTCAACTCGCATCCAGAGATCCAGATGGAAGAACGACTAATGGAATAAGCAGACTCTATAATCGCGATGTATTCCGTACCAATCTTGATCAGAATACCACAGTAAGAAAGAATATAAAAAGTAGAACAGAGTGGGATCCTAGTAGATACCTCAATGTATGGGTAGTTCCCAGAATGACAGATGGTGTCGTGGGTCTGGCTAATATTGCATCTGTTGAATCCATAAAAGATGAACAAGACGACGGGATATTTATCCTGACTGATGTATTCGGAGGATCAGGATATGGAAAAATTGAAAAATTCGATTTAGGGCGTACTTTGGTACATGAGGTAGGCCATTACTTAGGATTATATCACATATTCAACCTGTTCAATTGTTCAAGAGGTGATTTCGTAGAAGATACACCTCAACAATATGGTCCTACTAGTGGATGCCCGAGTGGCAATAATCCTAGCTGTGGAAACCAAGGGGACATGTACATGAATTACATGGATTATACAGACGATGGCTGTATGAATGCCTTTACACAAGGACAAGCAGAACGGATGCACCTAGTACTTAATGGCGCTAGATCTAGTCTGTTGACATCTGGAAGAGAAGCGCTGAAAGGTGTAGTTGACTATCCTATCGATGTAATCGTACAGATCAACCATCCATCATGTATAGGTGGATCAGATGCTTCTATTACCTTATGGGGGAATGCTTGTGATATTGACAGTTTTTCATATAGTATAGATGGTACAACATTCAATAATCAACAGATCCATTCTGGTTTAAGGGCAGGAAGTTACACCTACTATGCAAGGGACCTTTATGGCAATCAGAAAGACACAACCATACAGATTACTGATCCATCTAAGATAAATTTTTCTATTATAAGGCTTACAGAAGTCAGCTGTGCAGGTGCTGAAGATGCTTCTATATCTCTGGAAGCAGAAGGAGGCTACGGAAATTTCACCTACTTCCTCAACAACAACAGGGTTACAACTCCAAGTCTTGTAGATGAATTATCCGCAGGCAACTACATTGCAGTAGCAGAAGACGAAGAAGGATGTAGGTCTACCTTCTCATTTATCATAGAAGAACCAGAAGCGCCGACCCTTGATATCCTGTCGGGTCAGACTTTACTGTGCCACAATAGCACAGATGGAAAGATCGAAGTATCCGCATCTGGGGACAGTGGACCGTTTCTCTATTCTGCTAATGGAGTTGATTTTTCAGCGACTGGAATTCTTGAAAAATTATCAGTAGGCGAGAACGAAGTATATGTGAAAAACAAAAATGGATGTGTTTCATCTCATCTTGTAACTATTGAAAGCCCACAAGCTATCACTTCTGACTATATCGTATTGAAGGATGCTTTATGTGCGGATAGTCAAGATGGTTCAGTAGAACTTTCAGTAAACGGAGGTGCTGGGTCGTATACTTTTAGTAGTGATGACAATACCTATACCAGCGGAAACATTATATCAGGTCTACCTGCTGGTATGTCTGACTTATACATCCAAGATGTAAATGGATGCAAAGAAAAAATTGAAGTCACTCTATCTTCACCTGAAAGCTTACAGATAGAAATAGTAGACATTAATGATAACCTCTGTTTCAATGATACTGAAGGTTCTGTCGTAATTACCACAAGTGGCACAACAGGAAGCTTATCTTATTTTATTAATGGCACCTCCAATCAGAGTGAATCATTTAGTAGTTTGGGTTCAGGAATTCATGAAATCACAGTAATTGACGAAATAGGATGTTCTGCAGCATTGGACATAGAGATTAAGAGCATTCCACAATTCGAAGTAAATCACAACACCCTTCAAGTTCCATTATGTCATTATTCTGATGAAGGTTCTATATTACTTCTTCCTGCTAACCAAGATGAGACTTACACATATTCTATTGATGACAATACCTACTCGGAAGATCCAGTATTCAATCAGTTGACAGGAGGACTACATTCTTTTTTTATTAAAGAAACTTCCGGATGTGTGGTGAAGAAAGATATAATGATAGAATCGCCAGAAGCATTAGGTCTGGTAATAGATGAAAAAGAAGATCCTGTATGTGCTAGTGACATAAATGGTGTACTCAGAGGAGACTCTAAGGGTGGAACAGGAAACAGAAGCCTTACATTCAACGGAGAAAATATAGATGTTATTGATTTCGATGCTTTATCAGCTGGAAATTACATTTTAGAAATTAGAGATGCTAATGGTTGCTATTTCGATACTTTAATGATTCTCGAGACATCAGATCCTATAGACCTATCGATAGAAAGTATTGATCAAGCAGACTGCGTCCTACAGACCTTAGGCTCTGCGTCCTTGTCTGCCAGTGGTGGAGACGGAATACTCACTTATAGAATAGGGTCTATAGAAAACAATACAGGTGTCTTTTCAGATCTTGCTGGTGGCGATTATCGTGTAGAAGTAGAAGATGAACGCGGCTGCATCTTAAATGACAGAATAGAAATACCCACACTAGGCAAATTAGACATTTCGATTCAGAGAGTAACCGCTCCACTATGCTATGATAGCAGTAATGGAAAAATAGAATTGAGTGCTTCAGGTGGAACAGGCATACTTAAGTATACGCTGGATCAAGAAACCAATGAAGAAGGAACATTTAGTGGATTAAGTGCAGGTGCCTATAAGATTTATGTAGAAGATACCAGCACATGTAGATCGGATATAACCATTCAGGTTACCGCACCTAAAAAACTAGATACTGCTTTTGTTGAAAGAATTATACCTCTATGTAACCTTTCTGAAGAAGGAATAATAACAGTCAATGGAACCGGAGGTAGAGGAAGAATAATTTATTCAGATGGCACTGCTTCAAGCAGTTCTGGTCGTTTCTCGGGATATGGCGCAGGAGACTATATTATAACCTTGAAAGATGAGAACGATTGTGAGGAGTCATATGAAGTTTCGTTATCTGCTCCCCTGCCCTTAGAAATTGATGATTTGCAATTGAATTCTCCATCATGTTACATGGATGAAAATGGATCTATTTCTTTTTCTCTTAAGGGAGGAACAGGAGATAAAACCATACGCTATCGTGGAAGCGACTTTGTAAACACCTTTAGCATCAAAGATGTGAAGTCTGCCAGTTACTCATTTGAGGCATCGGACGAGAATGGGTGTGAAGAAAGATTCGATTTTTTCCTTGATCAAGCAGATCCATTAGAGGTCCTTGCTATTAATGAAACGGAATCTACACAGACAAGAGGAGGAAGCATTTCTCCAGATATAACAGGTGGTGTAAGGCCCTATAAGTATGCGATAGACAATGGGCCATCTACCGATGAGGCTACCATAAAGGATATTTCAACTGGTGAACATCTATTGTCTATAGAAGATGCCAATGGTTGTACTTTCTCTTATCCTTTTACCATTACTTTAAACGATGATGCTACCAATCCTCCTGGAAGTGTATCAGATGTATATATAACTGTGGCTAATTACGGCTTTACTTCGAATATACATTTCCAAGCACATGGAGATCAACTGATTAAAGTATATGTATTCGACATGCAAGGAAAATATGTATATACTGATGAAGTATATGTGATAGATGGAAGAGTACAGATGGATATGAATACAGAAGACTTCGCTGCCGGAACCTATGTTCTCAGAATAGTAGCAGAACGAGAGTATGAATTACATAAGTTTATAAAGTACTAATAGCCCTTGTAAAGAATTCCCCCTTTTATGTTTTTCTTTTCTTTTTCTCCGCAGCGGGGAACAATACATTATTAAGTATGAGGCGATAACCTGCAGAATTAGGATGGAGGTTAAGGTCCGTCTCAGGATCTCCTACAAAATGGCGATAATCTTCCGGATCATGGCCACCATAGAATGTCCATGTCCCGAAGCCTTGGGTCCCGTGGATATATCTTGCTTCATTGATCCCCTTGTTCTCACCCATAATCAATACATGAGACTTAATAAACTTCTTAGAATAAGCTGTAGCCTGTCCCATAAAACCTTTAATGGTTAAAGTATGATTCTGAGTCAACATAGCTGGTACAGGATCATACTTAGCAGAAAACTCAAATAATGTAAAGTAATCTGTCTCCGGAGTAATTCTTCTGTTCTTATGATCGATACTGCTGTGCTCGTAAACAAGTGGATTCTTAACCAACTTAAAATCTTTAAATGCCAGTGTCTTAGAAAAATCTAAATCTGACTCTGTATACGCCTGAATCGGATCCCCATCATACATATCAGCACATATGTCCAGTCCCTCTGCGGCAAGAGCTATATCATACGTATCCGTTGCAGAACACATGGCAAACATAAAACCACCTCCTTCTACATATTCTTTTATTCTTTTTGCGACAGCTAACTTAAGCTGAGACACCTTAGCATAACCCATCGAAGAGGCTAGTTCTTCCATCCTACGCTGATTCTCTTTATACCACGGTTTCCCGCCCTGTGACGCATAAAACTTACCATACTGACCTGTAAAATCCTCATGGTGCAAGTGTAACCAGTCATATTCTGCTAATTTATCTTCCAGAACTTGTCTATCATAAATTACATCATACGGAATCTCTGCATACGTAAGAACAAGAGTCACCGCATCATCCCAGGGTTGAATCTCTTCGCCTCTGGAATTGAAGTCTGGAGTGTATACTGCAATCTTAGGTGGTTTTTCAAGCTTGATTACTTCTTGATTCATCTCAGGATTAGAAATATCAGATCGGATTTTTCCGAATTGTGCATTGGGAATGACCTTATAGGATACTCCTCTTACCTTACATTCATTCTCGAACAATGGTGTATGTTTAAAAGCAAAACTACCCCCTTGGTAATTCAACAACCAATATGCTTCCACTCCGCTATTAAGGACCCAGAAAGTAATTCCATAAGCCTTTAAATGATTTTTCTGCGTATTCTCATCCATAGGAAGAAGAATATAAGATGCTTTAGCAGTGAATGTCACAACAAGCATCAGAACCACAGAAACCATTATTCTTTTTATCATAATTCGTAATTTAAATCGTTCAGGTTATCTAAAAACGTTTTATTTCGTTAATTGATTGCAAAAATGGCGAATTTCTAAACAGCTAAGGGATTCTCTTTTTATTATTATTGTGCCATAATAGACAATACGTGCTACAAAACATTACTATACAATATCCAAGTTGGTTTCTAATCTTATGCATTCTAGTAGGAATAGCAGTAAGTGGACTCCTATATTTCAGAGATCAGAGATTTTCTGATCAAGCGAAATGGCTTACGCCGGTACTCGCAATCTTACGATTTATTGCTGTTAGTGGCTTGTGCTTTTTCCTCCTAGCACCATTGGTTAAAAACACTAAGGAAAACACTCAGAAACCTATTGTTGTAGTAGCTAAAGATGTTTCATCTTCTACACTGCATGGAATGACAGCAGAAGAAGCGACTGGTTATCATGAGTCTTTAAATGCGTTATCTGAAAAACTGAAAGAAAAGTATGAAGTTGCAACTTTTTCATTTTCAGATGACATAACGCAAGGATTATCTGATAGTATCGACGGGCAGATTTCTAATCTATCGTCAGCCATGACTTACATCCAAGACAATTATGCCGACCAGAACCTAGGAGCAGTTGTCTTTTCATCAGATGGCATATACAATGAAGGTCAGAACCCTATATATAAATCCAGTAAAATCCTTGCGCCTATATATACGGTTGCCCTAGGAGATACAACATCATACAGAGATATATCCGTTAAAAATGTCCTTGCTAATAAGATTGTATACCTAGGTGATAAGTTTTCTATCCAGACCGATCTTATAGCTCAGAATGCTCAAGGCAAAAGATCTACAGTAACCATATCGAAAGTAGAAGATGGAAATGTCAGTTCTCTTGAAAAAAAGCCCATATCCATAGACAACGATGACTACTTTAGTACAGAAGAGTTTATCGTCGATGCCAATGTTCCAGGTGTAAACAGATATCGCATATCTATCAACCCCATTGCAGATGAAATATCTAGAGCCAATAATTACAAAGACATTTTTGTCCAAGTTCTTGATGCGAGACAGCAGATCCTTATTCTAGGTAATGCGCCTCATCCAGATCTCGCTGCACTTGCTCAGATAATAAGCAGTAATAAAAACTATGAATCTACGGTCAAACTGGCCGATGACAACTATGATTTAAGTGCGTATAATCAAGTTATTCTCCATAATCTACCAAGCAGAACGAACCGCATAGATAATCTTGTCGCTTCCGCTAAAGAGTTGAGAATTCCTCTTCTATATATTGTAGGAAGTCAGACAGAACCTAGAAGATTTAATCAATCTCAAGAAGTAATCGGTTACAGAGGTAATGGCCAGACGCTTGAAGAAGTCATTCCTTATCTTGGCTCTGGGTTTTCTAAATTTACTACAAGTGATGCATTAAAAAATGCTCTGCCTACTTTTCCTCCCCTTCTGGCTCCATTCGGTGAGTATAGAGCGGTTGCCACAGCTGACAACTTGCTTTACCAATCGATTAAAAAAATAGAGACAGGTTATCCGCTGTTGTCTTTCCAAGAGCAGTCCGGTGTTAAAACAGGCGTCTGGATAGGAGAAGGTATATGGAAATGGAGGCTATACGATTTCCTACAGCATGACAACTATGACATCATCTCTGAAGTAGTCAATAAGTCTATTCAGTTTATTTCTAATAAAAAGGACAACAGAAAATTCATCTGTACACCCACTAAGAACTTGTACAGAGAGAATGAAGCCATAACGATTAATGCACAATTGTATAACGACAACTATGAGTTAATCACCGATCCTGAAGTTAACCTTTCTGTCTACTCACAAGAAGGGAATGAATTCAAGTATGTAATGTCTCGAAAAGGGGATTACTATGGTTCTGACCTCGGAAAATTACCTCCTGGCAATTACACATATAAGGCGACAACAAGCAGTAATGCTAAGAGCCTTTCTGATCAAGGCAAGTTTTCAATACAAGAGATTCAGTTAGAATCCTACGAGCTTTCCGCTAAGCATTATGTACTGGAGAATCTATCTTCGCAATCCAATGGCAAATTATTTTATAAAGAAAACATCGATAATCTAGCTGATGAAATCCTCCTTAGAGAAGATATAAAACCTGTCATCTACAATTCCGTTAAGACAAGCATGCTGATGGATAACAAGTGGCTATTCGCTTTATTATTTTTAGCCCTTGCTGTAGAATGGATCTTGAGGAGATATTATGGTTCCTATTAGAAAATAGAACTACATCTTTGGACTTATTACAGTAGAGCTTCTGGATGATAAGGCAAACTGACTTTCAATTTTCCCCAGGTTAGCAACTACAGATAGCTTATTAAGTATAAAGGAATGGTAGGATTCCATATCATGAGTCAATACCTTAACCAGGAAGTCATACCTCCCAGATACATGATAGCATTCCATTACTTCATCAAAACTGAGCACACTAGACATAAATGTCTCTACCATTTCCTTACTATGGGCATTAAGAGAAACGTGGATAAATGCGGTCAGTTTTAAACCTAATTTTATAGGATCGATAACGGCTCCGTATCTATGTATAATTCCTGCTCTCTCCATCTTTTTTATCCGCTCATAGACAGGAGTTGCTGATATAGATAGATGACTTGCCATTTCCTTTATTGTCATTCTGCTGTCTTCTTGCAGCATGGTAAGGATCTTAGTATCAATAGGGTCGATAAGCATAGATAGATATTCTAAAAATTGTCGTTACAGTGCATGTATTAAGAATAATATACTTTAATATAAAAATTATTTAGTTTTATTTTCTATAATTATATAAATAATGGTATTGTTTTCTATATATCTATATTTTTGAAGGAGAATATTATGTCTTTACAAGTTTAATATATATTACCATGCACAACGAAATAGATATACTACCGATAGAAGGAACGGATTATGTAGAACTTTATGTCAGTAATGCTAAGCAAGCAGCTTACTTCTATATACTTACAATGGGCTTCTCTCCACTTGCTTATGGAGGACTTGAAACAGGGTGGACAGATAAAGAAAGCTATGTTATTAGTCAGGATAAAGTAAGGTTGGTTCTCACCTCTCCCCTGACACCTCATCATGTTATAGGCGATCATATTTCTAGACACGGAGATAGTGTCAAGGCAATAGCTTTAAGAGTTCCGGACACACAAGCAGCCTACGATGGCACCTTGTCAAGAGGAGCTATTTCTTTCTCAGAGCCTACCAGAACAGAAGACAAGCATGGTCATGTTGTGCAAGCGGGTATTCATACGTATGGAGAGACTGTCCACATATTCATAGAGCGTAGGAATTATAATGGAATATTTCTTCCTGGGTATCAACCATGGAATCCACCAATACAATCCACTCCTGTAGGACTGCGCCACATCGATCATATGGTCGGCAATGTAGGATGGAACGAAATGAATACATGGACTTCTTTCTACGAAGAGGTTATGGGTTTTAAACAGATCATTTCTTTTGATGATAAAGATATATCAACAGAATATACAGCCTTGATGAGTAAGGTTATGTCTAATGGAAACGGAAGAATAAAATTTCCTATCAATGAACCTGCAGAAGGAAAGAAAAAATCACAAGTAGAAGAATACCTTCATTTTCATGATGGACCAGGCGTCCAGCACATAGCTGTTGCGACAGATGATATTGTAGAAACCATCTCACAACTACAAGATCGTGGGATAGAGTTTCTGATGGTACCTGATACATACTATGATCACCTGAAACAGCGCGTGGGTGTAATCGACGAGGATATTCAAGAATTAAAAAAACTCGGCATTTTGGTTGATCGAGATGATGAAGGATACTTGCTTCAGATATTTACGAAACCTATAGGCTCTCGACCTACCCTATTTTTCGAAATCATACAGAGAAAAGGAGCAACTTCATTCGGTAAGGGGAATTTCAGAGCCCTCTTCGAGGCTATAGAAAGAGAGCAAGAACTGCGAGGAACACTTACCTAGATTTAACAGAGTTACTTCAATTTCTGTAGAAGAAACTACAACAATATAAAATAAAAAAGGAGCCATCTGAGACAGCTCCTTTTTTTATTTCAATGAAGGAATATTTATTTTCCTCCCTGCAATTCGTCTTGGTATGCAGTTAACTCATCCCATAATCCGTCAGCGGCCATTCCTGCCTGTTTAGGCCATGTACCAGGATCTGCAAGTTTATACCTAGATCCAGCGGCATCCAACAATTGTTGCAATCTTTCTACAGAGGTCTGCGATAGATCTCTCCAGGTCTTGATTCCACCATTGTGGCATAACTGCTCAATCTTAGGGCCTATGCCTTCTACTGCTTTAAGATCATCTTGCTTCCATCTCTTGAGTACACCTAGTTTTATCAGCATCTTCTCAACCTTGGAATCTGTAGGACCTGTTGCTATATCGGATCTTCCAGAATTAAGGTTCTTCTGCATGGCAATTAAGTCATCCCATTTTCCTTGATCAGCAAGGGATGCTTGAGACGCCCAGCTCGAAGGATCAATGATTCTATACTTATCACCGTATCTACCTAAGATTCCATCGAGTTCTCCTTTAGATTTTCTTCCTAGTGATCCCCATGTGTGTACGCCATTGTCTTTCAACACGGATTCCATTTTAGGTCCTATTCCCTCTACAACTTGTAAGTTATCTTCCTTCAGCGCAGCATACATATCTGCTTTAGGCGCAGGAGGTGGAGGTGGAGTACTAGCAGTTGATCCTGCGAATCCAGATACAGCGGCAGACATGTCTACATTAGGTGTATTCAAGTTTGCAGCGGCTTGTGCTTCAGCGGCCGCTTGTGCAGCTTTGGCATCAGCAGCAGCCTTCGCATCAGCGGCAGCTTGTGCAGCTTTGGCATCAGCAGCAGCCTTTGCATCAGCGGCAGCTTGTGCTTCACGGGCAGCTCTTGCGGTTGCATCAGCATTATTAGCAGCTTCAGCCTTTGCTCTTAATTCAGCGGCAGCCTGAGCTTCTGCTTCTAATTCTTTAACCCTTCCTCTAGCAAGAGCAAGATCGCTATCCGCTTCTGCTCTCTTACTTCTACAAGCCGCAAGATCAGATTCTAGATCTGCTATCTTCTTATTTAGTCCACGGATTTTACTTTCAAGATCTGCAACCATGGCTTTAAATCTTCCCCATAATAACCACCCGATAAGCAGTCCTAGTAAAAACGGCAATAGCCAAGCTAACCACCAGGGAAAATCACAATATGTCATTAATATATTATTCATCAGTGTTGATTTTTTCTATTTAATAATTTGTAATTCGGTCCTTCTATTCTGAGCTCTACCTTGTGAAGAATCATTGCTTGCAATAGGAGAAGATTCTCCTTTAGATTGTGCAATTATCTTATTAGCAGCAACTCCTTTCGAAATCAAGTACCGTTTAATGATATCTGCCCTACGCTGGCCGAGAGCATTATTGAAGGCATTAGAATCTACGTTATCAGTATGTCCTGTCAAGCTAACTCTTTCGCCTGATTTCTTAACCCTTTCAGCTACTTTATCGAGATAGGTTTCTACGCTACTGTCGTTAAGTTTATCTGTTGAATTAAACGGGAACCTGATAATGGTCCTATCCGGAATAGATTCATCGATGGCATCACTTACAACATATCTTCTGATATCTGCTGACGCAAATCTTCTGTCTTGATTCACATTGTCATCAACTAATTTTGACTTCAACATAATTTTATCGTCTGGAACAGGGGGTGAGAATAGAGATTTGCTCTCATTTGCCCGAGCTAAACCTAGGTTTTCAAAGGTTGAACTATTCGTTTCGTCACTGCGATACAATCCTGTAATCTCGAGAAATTCTCCGTCTTTCCAGTTTTCCGTGAGTGACGCTTTATATTCTTCCCAGCCTTCACCGGTTACTGCTTTACCATCCGAATAATTAAAAGTAAGAGGTCCGTATTTTTCTTCTACAGCCCCAATGGGTGTAGATACTTTCTCTTCTACTTTTACTTCTCCGCCGTCATCGGCATGACACTTATAGTCGTGACATTGCCACATAAAGTAACCAAGTAAGAACCAAAGAAAAACAAATAAAGCAATTAAAAATGCTCTCATGTATTAGTTGGTTTTAAATTAATAAATTGTTCTATTGAGTCTGAAAATATGATATTTATGGGGAACAGAGTAAAATTTTGTTCTAATTCTACACCATTCTATAAAATTATTACCATGCTGAGACTCTATTTACAAGAATTAAGACTATCTAACTGGGGTAAAGTCACACAACACACGGAGTTTCGTTATCTTTGTGTCACCTAACCAATTCAACTTCTATTATGAGTAAAATTACTACCTTAGACGAGTTCATTCTTACGTCTGAAAAAAAATATAGCGATGCTACTGGACAATTGAGCCGGATCCTCAGAGATATAGGTATTGCTGCTAAAATTGTTAACAGAGAAGTCAATAAAGCGGGCCTGAGTAATATATTAGGAAAAGACGGTGGCACTACCAACAACAGCGGTGATGAAGTCCAGAAACTCGACATTTATGCCAATGAGAAGATGATAGAGTGCTTATCATATTCTGGAGAATGTTGCGGAATTGCATCAGAGGAATTAGAAAATTTCATATCCCTACCCAGTAAAGAAGCCAAAACAGCAGAATACATTGTTGTAATGGATCCACTTGATGGATCTTCTAATATTGATGTAAACGTTTCAGTAGGGACAATTTTCGGAATATACCGAAGACTTTCTGCTGTTGATGGAGAGATTACTAAAGAAGATTTCGTACAGAAAGGAACAGATCTAGTAGCTTCTGGTTATGTGCTTTATGGCACTTCAACTATCCTGGTCTATACCACCGGAAGAGGAGTTAATGGCTTCACTCTAGATCCCAGTATAGGGGAATTCTGCTTGAGTCATGAGAACATGAGGATCCCTCCTAGTGGGAACTATTATTCTATTAATCAAGGGTATTACTTAAAATTCGACCTTGAGATGAGGAGATTTATAGACCATTGTTCTGATAAAAACTTAAGACTTAGGTATATCGGATCTATGGTATCTGACATCCACAGAATCCTATTTCAAGGAGGTATATACCTTTACCCAAATACGCGGAAGTACCCACAAGGAAAACTTCGACTTCTGTACGAATGTAACCCGATGTCTATGATTGTAGAACAGGCAGGAGGTAAAGCCATTACAACTAAGCTTGAAAGAATTTTAGAATTGGAAGTAAAAGAAATCCACCAGCGAGCAACAATCGTCATCGGTTCTCCAGACATGATAGATGAAATGAAGCTATTCATAGAAAAATATAGTGCCGTACTTGTCTAGCACTATATAGAGTTTTGAGATTTAATTAACGCTCTGAAGAGAATGTGCTTCGGTGTATAAACTTATATTTACGGTTTTACGTTTTCTATAAGCGCAACCTACCGTAGATTGAAGTACCTCTGGAAGTTAAATCATTACCTGTTTAGATATAAGTGGAGACTGTTATTAGGCACCTTATTTGTCATTGGGTCCAACTACTATGGCGTACTAATCCCCCAGAAAATCAGACAGGCAATAGATCAGACTGTT
>CALIQO010000485.1 GCA_938044055.1 uncultured Saprospiraceae bacterium | reverse complement strand
GAATAACGATGGTGAATATAGAATCAACAATGGTGCTGCGCTAGCTAAGCTAGGAAGATTTAATGAAGCGTTGTCTATGTTGAATGAAGGTTTAAAATTGAAGCCGGACCACCTTACAGGCTATATCAACAGATCTATTATACATAGAAAGCTAGGAAAATTCGATGATGCGCTCCAAGACTACCAGGCCTATATTTCGTACAATCCTGATAATTCTGATATATGGTATGAAAAAGGCAACATAGAAGCTGCTAAAAAACAATATGAAACAGCTATCGGCACTATCAATAAAGCCATTGACATCAACCCCGACAAGGGCATATACCATTATAGAAAATCAGAATGTCTAGCTAATATCGGTCGATTAGACGAAGCAAGGGCTTCTCTTTCTCAAGCTGAAGCACTAGGATACACCAATATTAACCCTGCGTTGCGGCAGGCTGTAAGCAGATAATTGCTAAACACTTAGTAGATCTTTTCGTACTTGAGCTACACTTGCTTAATTTCGCAGCATGTTGAAATCCTTAGAAATAAAGAATTATGCCATAATTGAAGAAGTCAATCTTCAATTTAAGGATGGACTTACTGTTATTACAGGAGAAACTGGAGCTGGTAAGTCTATACTCTTAGGTGCACTGGGTCTGATCCTCGGAGAAAGGGCAGACACTTCTGTACTCTATAATAAAGAAGCCAAGTGTATTGTGGAAGGCTCATTCGAGGTATCGAAATATAAAATCCAAGATTTTTTCGAAAATCATGACTTAGATTACGAAGATACCTGTGCTATCAGAAGGGAAATCAACGCAAAGGGTAAATCTAGAGCATTTATCAACGATACTCCGACGACACTTGATGTTCTGAAACAATTGTCTAAGTCGCTGGTCGACTTACATCAACAGTTCGATACAAGAGACATCAATGAAGAAAGCAAACAACTAGATATTATCGACAGTATTGCATCTACCACTCATGATAGGAAGACCTATAAAGAAGGTTACGACGAATGGAAAAAAATGATACAATCCAGAAACGAGTATGAAGCCCAACTTACTAAAGCCAATCAAGAAAACGACTTCAATCAATTCTTACTAAATGAACTTGACTTGATTAAACTAGAGCCAGGAGAATTAGCAGAACTGGAACATAAGACGAAACTTATGGAACAGAGCGGAGAAATCATCCAGTCTTGTCAGGCTATTGTCCATTCTATTTCTGAGAGCGAACAATCTATGATAAATAGTCTCACGGACTTAATAAGACCCTTGTCATCCTCTATGGAGAATGTTCCTGCCCTATCCAATCTTCATGATAAGACGCAGCAAGTTATAGAGTTGCTACATGAGATTACAGATGATGCTAACTCTCTTACTTCAAGCATAGATATGGATCCCCAATCTCTGAAAGATAGTGAAGAAAGGCTTGATGAAATCAACAGGATACTCAGTAAACATCGCTTAAGTACAGAAGAGGAATTACTTCTCTTACATGAAAAACTATCTGATATGGTTGCCGACCACAGTAGTCTAGAAGAAAAAATAACATTGCTTACTTCGAAGATTGAAAAAGCAGAAAAGAATCTATTTGCGCAAGCGAAAAAAATCAGCTCTAAGCGTAAAGGGGTAATAAGAAAAACAGAAAAATCAGTTGTAGACATTCTGCATTCCATGTCTATGGACAATGCACAATTGAAAATAGAATTGGTACAAGAGGAAAAATTTAAGCCCGGTGGAATAGATCGGATACAGTTTCTTTTCCAGGCGAATAAGGGAGGAGACTTCAAGCCTATGGGTAAGGTAGCTTCTGGAGGAGAATTGTCGAGGCTTAATTTAGCCATTAAGTCAATCATGGCTGACGCCGTAACAATGCCCACCCTTATATTCGACGAAATTGATACGGGGATATCCGGCAATGTGTCTATGAAAATGGGAACTATACTGAAACAATTGAGTAAGAAGCACCAGACAATATGCATAACGCATTCTCCCCAGATTGCCTCAAAAGGGAAACATCATTTTGCCATATTCAAGGAAGATACAAAACACAAGACCATAACCAAGGTTGTAGAAGTTGACAATAAAGACATAGAAAAAGAAATTGCAAAAATGCTCGGAGGAGACCCAGTCACCCAAGAAGCAATTGAAAATGCACGTCAATTACTCAATTCTTAGAACCTATTATATTTGTCATTAAATTAAACATCGAAAACCATGTCATACAATCTATTAAAAGGTAAACGAGGAATCATATTCGGAGCGCTAGATGAAAAATCAATAGCCTCACAGATTGCTATAAAATGTAAAGAACAAGGAGCTGATATTGTCTTGACTAATGCCCCTGTGGCTATGAGATTCGGACAGATCCAAGAGCTTGCAGAAAAACTCGAGTGTGAGGTTATCCCAGCCGATGCAACAAGTGTAGAAGATCTGGAAAACCTAATTACTAAAAGCATGGAAATCCTAGGAGGAAAGATAGATTTCATCCTTCATGGAGTGGCTATGTCGATCAACGTAAGAAAGAAAAAGAGCTATACAGAGCTCAATTACGAATGGATGAAGAAGACTTTCGATATATCTGCTATATCCTTTCATAAATTGATGCAGACTGCTATGAATCTAGATGCTATGAATGAGTGGGGATCTATCGTCGCATTATCGTACATCGCTGCTCAACGTTCATTTCCTGATTATAATGAGATGGCTGAATCTAAGGCTCTTCTAGAAAGCTTCGCAAGGTCGTTCGGTTATCACTGGGCTAAAAAGGCCAATGTTCGGGTTAACACAATTTCTCAATCTCCTACAATTACTACAGCGGGATCTGGAATAAAAGGGTTTAGTGATTTCTATGGGTATGCGGATAGAATGTCTCCACTCGGCAATGCTTCTGCCGAGGCATGTGCTGATTATTGCGTTACATTATTCTCTGATTTAACAAGAATGGTAACCATGCAGAATCTTTATCATGATGGTGGTTTCAGCAACATGGGAATGGCTCCTGAAGTTCTGGAGGATTAAAGTTACCTATAGTGTGAGTGCAAGGATATGTGAAGGTGATCAGAAGTGCCTACATGACGCAGGGTCTTAAATCCGAGCAGCATAAAGAAAAACTGTGTTGACCAGTTTCTAATTTCATTCCGACCATTGGTACGGAGGTCTACTGCATAAGCATATCCGTCCTTCTGGGGTATATGTAAAGATCGACTGTTCCTGCTTAAGCCCATCTTATCGTAATCCTCTACTACCCTACTGGCATCGGTAATGAGCATGTCCTTGTCGATCATAACAAGAGTTGATACCCCCAGTCTCAAAAGAGGATGGAGTTTAGTGATTTCGCTTTTAATCTCTTGGTTTTTAAAATTTCCAGGAGACATAAAAAATATACCATGGATGCTATATCCCAATACAATCAGG
>CALIQO010000484.1 GCA_938044055.1 uncultured Saprospiraceae bacterium | reverse complement strand
ATTGTTGTCTAAGTCTGCAGCCAGTACTTGAAAACTAAAACTTGATAATACTTCTCCTATATTCCTAGGTACATATACACCAGATTGATTCTCTAGAATCATGTGGTCGTCATAGTGATTGATCAATACTGCATCTAAGTCACCATCGTTATCAAGGTCCGAGAATGTGGATGTCCATGTCTGCTCTCCCCTATCCAATTTCAAACTTGATGCAATATCGCTGTACATACCATCTGTACCTTTAGAAAAGAATTGATTGATCCTTCTAGGGTCTTCCGGAGAATCTGCAACTACCCTACATTTAGAAATATATACTTCGCTGATTCCATCTCCTTCTAAGTCTATCCATTCTGACCCATAATTTCCAGATTGATCACTGATCGGATTCGTAGTAAAATCTATGATATCTGGTTCTAGGGTAAATATTCCCTGGCCTATATTTATAAAAGTTCTATTCTCACCTTCGTCGTGGCATAAAAAATAATCAAGCATACCGTCGTTATTTAAATCTATCAGGTTACTGCCCTGACCGTATGCTTGAGATCGGAATTCAGAATATACATCGTAGCAATTCTGATTTTCATCCCAGGAAAACACCTTGACATTGTTATAAACACCAGCTGTAAAGATTTCTGCCTTGCCATCGTTGTCTATATCACCCACCGTAAATGCCCATTCTGATTGCGAAGCAATTCTCTCCAGTGTTTTAAATTCCATCGCTTGATTTAAGCCCTTATTGATTCCATATGAAAGGGATGTCTTATTATTCAATAGTACAACATCATCTACATAGTCTCCATTGAGATCTATGAGACCTACTGGTAAGGAAGACAATAAAGATTGATCTGGAAGATAGATGGTCGTTTCATCCTCGAATTCAGTCTGAGAAATCAACATAGCGGGAATGAAAATTAACAGTATGATGTTTAACCCTTTCATCAAATAATTTTATTTCAACAAAAATATATAACTTTTTTATATATGTTTGGCAATTATTTCCTTTTATGTCGCACTTTAGATGAAAAGATTAAGTAGTTATATTAAGTACTACAGAGATGCTAGGACGATTTACAACGTCCATTCTCCTCTAGTCTATAGTTTTATCATGGAAGTGCTAGACACCAGTAGGAATTACTATCATTACGAGGATATTGAACATTTGCGTAAGCGATTACTAGGTCTAAACAAGATGATTCCTGTCCAGGATTATGGAGCCGGCTCAAGGCAAAACAATAACTCTGAACAAAGTATATCTTCCATAGCGAAACGCGCTTTATCAAGTCCTGACGAAGGAAGAAAAATAAACAACTTATGTCTTCATTACAGTGCTAAGACAGTCCTTGAACTGGGGACTTCATTCGGTATATCTACTGCATACATGGCTATGGGTATCCCTTCAGGGCATGTATATACCATTGAAGGAAATCCTTCTACAGCGTACATTGCGGAACAAAATTTCGACCTTCTGGGCATAAAAAATATAAGTCAAAAAACAGGTCAATTCTTAGATGTTCTGCCTCCATTGCTCGATGAAATAGATTCTATAGATGTAGCATATATTGATGGGCACCATACGTATCAAGCAACAGTTGATAACTTCTCAATGATCCAGCCTTCTCTTTCTAAAAAATCGGTTGTACTTTTCGATGATGTACGGTGGTCAGAGGGAATGATAAAAGCATGGGAAGAACTATCTCTTATACCTGGTTTTCTTGCTTTAGAAACCATGAATCGAGGTTATCTAATCAAGGATCCACAGATTATACATAATCAGAAACTATCTTATATTGACTATAAGTGGAAACCGTGGAAGATCGGATTAAAATCGAATTAAGGAATCTTATAAACCCTCACTGATTCTACCTCAATTTCAACTCCTGGGTCATTGCTGATTAAGGATTGAACAGAAGTAGACTTTAATGGCTCGTAATCTAGCCAATAAACGAATTGTTCATTCAAGAAGAAGTAATAAAAGTCTCCCTGTTTTCTAAGTGTAAGTATATTCTTCTCATATGATTTCTGAGTGGTAAAATCGATAACATGCATGACACCGTATAACGTAGATCCACTGCTTACCCATAGTTGGTTAGATTCAAAAAACACAAAGTGAAAGGCAGAGGCTACATCTGCACCAGACCACATAAATCCTGTAAAACCAAGACCTCCTACTTGTTCCATAGTCACTTCTATCTCGAAGTTATCCCCTTCCACAATTGCAGGTCTCCCTGACCAAGTTTCTACATTATCCTCAGCATACAACAGTTCTTTATCCTCAGGTAAAATATCTCTGTAACCAGCACTTCTATTCAACCAAGAAGGAGAAGATGTACCTACATTAAATAACTCATCTATATAGTACTCTTTTCTTGATCCACTATAGTTTACCAAAGCCGTTTTTCCTTCTGGAAGTGGATCTCCACGCATAATACTTTTCCAGTCTCCATTAGAAAATATCTGATTATCATGAGGCCTTGCTAGCTCACAATGACCCAGTTCATGATATACCAACCTCTCTTTCTGAGCGTCTATGAGGCCATCCCAGTAAGATTTCAAAATTCTGATTTCGTGACTTCCGTCCATAGGTCCTCCTAGTT
>CALIQO010000483.1 GCA_938044055.1 uncultured Saprospiraceae bacterium | reverse complement strand
ATACATCATCACATTGTGCAGAAACTTGGTTCCCTAGATAAAGGAAGAAAATAGATAGACACACTCCTCTCAGAATACTTTGATAGCTTTTTTTTATCATTTCCCTTTTGCTTCAGTCTTCTGATGAACCCAGATAAAGCTGATACAATGAGGAAAATCTGTTTAGAAGCACCTCCCAGTGAGATGTCTAAACCAAAGCGGTTTTTCAATTTTCGTCATCATACAGCCCTATCAATGCTCACATTAATAATTCATGGCTTTGCGGAAAAGAAAATTGAATGATGAGATGAACTAAACCTGATACATTCATTATCCTACTCCGATCCAGCAAATTTAGAAAAAATATATATAAAAGTTACATTTTATAAGTCTTAGCTTTTCAGTATTAAATACATATATATTTTTAATATATGTAAACCACTTATCACTAATCACAAAGGTGAGTCCACTATTTACTGGCAATGGTTACAGGCCATGGATCATGGCTTTTTTAGTCATATGTATATACCTCTTGGTATAGATTAATTATCCATCTGCCGATAAAAATGCCTTTTCCGTCGTATGGGCACAACTTTCCTGAAACCTGTATGCAAGTATTCTCGTCTTTTCCCTGTACACAACACCATTATTAATTTTATACCACCATTTATGAAAAATTTACTACTATTTTTTGGGATATTAATAACCACATTTGCGCAAGCCCAAAACTCCGTAACAGGAGCCATTACTTCTCAAGAAGGAGAAAACCTAGAATTCGTCAATGTCTTACTTATGAGCAGTGCCGATTCTACCTTGCATAAAGGAACTTTTACGGACACGGCCGGAGTATTTCTATTCGAAGACATAGAAAATGGAGACTTCTACTTAGTAGCATCCATGGTTGGATTCGGAGAAGCGAATACAGAAACTTTCTCTCTGACAGGATCGACAGCACACAATACACAAGCTATAGCACTTACAAGTGGAGTAAATCTGGATGAAGTAACTGTTACGGCGACAAAGCCATTCATAGAACTTAGAGCTGATAAAATAGTTGTCAATGTTTCCAACTCCTCTGTTGCTGCAGGTAACAATGCACTTGAAGTGCTACAGAAATCACCAGGTGTTGTTATTGATAAAGACAACAACATAGCCCTTAAAGGGAAACAAGGCGTTCTTGTAACCATTAATGGGAAGCAGCAGTATATGTCTAACCAGGACATCGCTCGTCTACTCGAGAGTACACCATCTTCAGTGATAGAAAGCATAGAGATCATTCAGAACCCTTCTGCGAAGTACGATGCCGAAGGAAACTCTGGAATCATCAATATCGTAATGAAGAAAAACGAGAACCTAGGCTCTAATGGTAGCGTAACCTTATCCGGACGCCAAGGAAGAAAAAGCAATTTCAACGGAAGACTGATGTTAAACTATAGGTCAGATAAAGTAAATGTATACGGTGATTATAGCAATTCTCACTGGGCAGGATTCAATGACTTAAACCTAGTTAGAGACATACCTTTTCAGGATGGTAGTACCCTATTCACACAAGAAAGTGAGATGAATTTCAGTGGCATCAGTCACAACGCTAAGGTTGGGGTCGACTTTACTTTAACAGATAAGACTACACTGGGTGTTCTCGCTAAAACCAACATCGGAGATAGAGATTTCAGCAACGACAATATGACGATGATCTCAGGAAGCAATGCGCCAGCATTTAGCCAACTGGGTGTCATCTCTGGCGAAGACAATAACTGGAGCAACACTTCTTTTAACATCAACCTTAAGCAGGACCTTAATGACAAGGGATCGGCTATATCATTCGATGCCGATTACTCTATATATGGAAACGATGGATTGGCTAATTATACCAATAGTTACATGGATGACAACGGTGTAGAATTGCGTTCTCCAGGATTATTGAAGAACGATACTGAGACAACGATTGACATCTTCGCTACTACAATAGATTACAATACTACTGTAGGAAAGTACAATGTAGAATTGGGTGGAAAATTCAGTTCTGTAAAGACCGATAACGCAACCATATTCGAGGATCAGATTGATGGCGCGTGGATTGTTAATGCGGATAGAAGCAACCAGTTTGTCTATGAAGAGAATGTGATTGCCGCTTACGCAAATACTTCTACCCAGATAGGCAAGTTCATGGTGCAAGCTGGATTGAGATTGGAAAAAACAAACTCAGATGGCAATTCTGTAACGCTTAACGAAAGGGTAGAAAGAAACTATACAGATTTGTTCCCTAGTCTTTCATTGTCACACACCATAGCAGAAAAACACAGTTTAAGTTATACGTATTCAAGAAGATTGAATCGTCCTAACTATCAAAACCTCAACCCTTTTATTGAATACCTTGATGACTTTACTTTCCAGAAAGGAAATCCATTCTTGAGACCTCAATATGCACAATCATTTGGCTTGAACTATGGTCTAGGAAGATCTTTATTCGTCTCTCTTAATTACTCTAAGACAACAGAAGCGATGACACAAGTTATCGAGCAATTCTCAGATATGAATACAACTTTTCAGACTACCCAGAATCTAGACGATTATGTAAACTATAGTGCCAATGTTACTGCACCTATTGTACTCGGACAGAAGTGGACGACAAGATTAAGCTTAACTGGATTCTACAATAAGTTTAGTTCTGTTATCCCATCTGGAACACTTGACAACAGTCAGTTTTCTTACAACCTATATATGGGTAATGAGATAAGTGTAGGTAAAGGATGGAGAGGTGAAATTTCAGGATACTACCAGAGCAAGCTCGTATGGGGATTGTTCGAAGTACAACCGCAGTACAGCATAGACCTAGGAATATCTAAGAGAATTATGGATGGAAATG
>CALIQO010000482.1 GCA_938044055.1 uncultured Saprospiraceae bacterium | reverse complement strand
AACTATAAAGAAGCATTAAAGTACGCCAACATAAATCAAAAATGCCTTTTAAGTAATTACCCTGAAGACCATCTTAATGTAGGGATAGGATATACAGATGTAGGACTCGTATATAACTACCTAGATGATTACGCAGAAGTCTTAGATTGTTATGAACAAGCAAGACAGATTTTCTATAAGCATCACTTGCAGACGGGAAGCAATCGATTTCTTGCTTATATTTTTCAGGTAACAGGTCAAGTATATAGCAACATAGGGGAGTCCAGATTAGCACTGGAATATAACTTGAAATCTGCAGCCATCAAGGAAGAAATCTATGGCCTTCAATCGGGTAATTTATATTATGATTATGTTACTATAGCAGATGCTTATCGAGAATTAGATGACGTAGAATCTGCCATTGAATATTATATAAAATGCAAAGCCTTGCTTGATCATTTTGATCAAGGTATGACTAGACAGCGAATAGGTTTATACCAATCTTTGTCTCAAGTATATATGAATATTGAAGAATATGAAGCTGCTGAAGAAATCCTTAATCAAGCTAAAGATGGTTTAAAAGATCAGAGAAACGAAAATGGTTTTTCTGAGAGGAATTTAGCGTTGGCGACAATGAGAATGTACCAAAGGAAAGAAGACAAAGATGAATTGATCAACAGCGTCAATGGTTCAGAATCGCTATTTGAAAAAGTCGAAATATTTTCAGATTCCTACTGTCATTTTATGCAATTTAAACTGAGTAGCCTTTATATGTCTGATTCCTTGGATGAGGCACTTGATGAACTTAATAAGTATCTCAATAAGATTGATTTAGATCCGAGTGATGTAGAAGATATACCTATTATAGATGGAATTGAATATGTTTTGTCTAAAGCATTCACAGTGCTTGTAAGAAAGAAAGATGCTGGAGAGGATGTCAAAGATAAAGCCAGACAATGGATTAATAGGTTCGAGAAATATTTTGGTAAAAGAGTCACCGGCTTATCTAAAAGCATTTCACTATCCTCTTTCAGTACTGTTCTTGACCATGTATATGGAAACTATATTACCATATTGTTAAGCGGTGCTCCAGATGAAATCGAAATTAGGGAAGCTTATCTATCGCTTGAGAAATATAAGTCTCTTCTTCTTAAGGTGGTTAATTCTCATAACCTGATAGAAAAAGAAACGAAAAACTTAAGAGGTGATAACCGTGGGATTGCAGAGAAAGTACATGCGATTAAAGATTCTATAAAGTACTATGAGAACTTAGAATCTACATCGACACAAGAAGCTGTCATGCACTTATCCGATTTATCAAAATGGAATGACAAGTATGTTTCATATAGAGATTCGGTGATCTCTACTGGATCTCGATTCTTTAGAGACTTAAATCAATTTAGGGATATTCACATAGATGAAGTTCTGGATGTCTTGGAAGAAGATGAAGTAGCATTGGTCTACCATTTTACATCTTACGAGATGTTTATTTTTTCCATAGATAAAAGCGGGAATGCTAGTGTAGAAATTGAAGATTCGTTGCAGGTTTTAGATCTGCTTGAAAACGGAGTTGATAAAACCCTTGCAGACGATAAAAGCAAGCTTAATGAATTATACGATCTTTTAGTACCTGAGAAGTATAGGGCCGGAGGGCATAATTTTTTAATTATCCCTGACAAGCAATTGTACTATCTAAACTTTGAATTTCTGGTAGATAGCGGTGGGGAATACTTAATTCAGAACCATAAAGTGAGATATGCTTATAGTGCCTCTCACCTAAGTATACAGAATAAGCTTGCTTCTGAATCAAAGAAAAAATATGACGTTATTTCTTATGTTCCGGGATTCGATGACGAACTCAAGCAAGCCTACCTCGGTATGCAAGATTCAATGGGTTTAGACACTTCATATCTTTCTTTTATCAAGCAGCCATTTATGCTAGATTTGATAGAAGGGTTGAAATCTTATGATATGAAGAAGTACTTGCGCATGGATGCTTCTGAATCTAATTTCAACGGAGAAGGAGAAGGATGTTCGATTCTACACTTCGGCACACATGGAGAGACAGATGATGAAAGACCTTTATTCAGTAGGTTGGTTATGGCCAAGGATAGGAATAATGATGGCTACTTGCATGCATATGAAATATTTAATAAGGAATTGAATGCAGACTTGGCCATTTTATCTGCTTGTAAAACAGGGCAAGGAAAAATTTTAAATGGGGAAGGAGCCTTATCACTGGCTCACGCATTTTCTTATGCTGGAGTACCAAGTACTGTTATGACAATGTGGGAGGTGGATGAGAAAGTTACTGCTGAGATACTAGAGAAATTTTATGGCTTTTTAGATGAAGGGATGATGAAGTCAGTAGCTCTGCGTGCTGCCAAGCTGGAGTTTTTAGCCACTGCTAATGATCAACTCATGTCGCCCTACTACTGGGGTGGACTTGCACTCATAGGCAATGATGCTCCATTAATTTCTAGAACTTCTTCTGCACGCTATTACTATTATATAGGGGGGATATTACTTTTGTTGATTGCATGGGTTTTATTAAGAAGGAAAACAGCTTGATAATCAGCAATCTGAAGTGCGTTATTGAGTAAGTTAAGAAATGATAATTGTCCTATAGAAAACTTAATGCATAATAATCGTAGAACAATGTAATAACAATCGGTATTAATAGAATAATGTACCCGTTTTATGGATGTTGGTATTGGATTTGATATAAATAAAGATGACCTTGAGGTTAAATTAACCTGAGGTTACCTTCATTAAATGCAAGGTTATGATTCTAGATGAAAAATTAGAGAAAAAGATTCAAGACATTTTGTCAAGGGAATATGTTCCTTTTCAAGAGTATTTAGAGTTTAAATCGACGATTTTCAATGTTCCATATGAAACAGAATTCAGTTTAGAACCCTATGTGAATAAGATTCAAGGTACGATGGAAGATGCGTGTAATATGACTAAAAGTCATTTTGTGCCCTTAATCGAGGAGTACCAGCGACAAGTGGCGCATCACAGTGATGATCTAGAAGGGTTTAAGACTGCTAAAGAATTTAAGTCCTTAGCCACGATTCTTTTTCCTACTATGTTTATCGGCGATGAATATTCTTTTATGTGTCCTCCTTTCAGCAACAACATTATTGTTTCATCTCCTAGGATGGAAAAGCTGAAAAATACTGGTTTGTGGGAATTTAAAATGGATGCTCAGATTATCAATAAAGGCTTGAATTTTATGTCTGAATTGATGCATGCTGTTATTCTAAATAAAGTTCATGATTTTAATATACCCGTGAATAACACACAAGTCATCGTTCTGAGGAACAAAAAATCGATGATTCATAAACATTTTCAATTTGTACCTAATACAGAATTTCTAGACATCCATATCACAGGTGATATTCCTACTTTGTCAGAAGAAGAAAGGAAAGAAATTTTAAATCACCTGGACGACACGGACTACATTCAGAGCGTAATACCAGCTGATAGTATAAAAATTAATGGTTTTATGCTTGCCAATTTTATTGATATAACAAATATCGAAGTATTATCAGAAGTAAAGGAGTATCTCAATGGAGATGTATTAAGAGAACCTAAGCAGATTTTCGACGCTGTTGCTGATTTCACCAGGTCTATTACAGAAGTTCCTTGTTTAGAATCAGGAAGCATCACATTTGATAAGAAAAATCTATTCAGTACGCTTAATGTATCACTGGCAGATATTTCGAGTAATGATTTTACTAGAAAGTACCCAGAACCAGAAGTTGATATTACAGGTATTTATGGTGAAGTTTTTCGCAGAAAGGCGACAACATTTAGACAAGAACTGCATCTTATCAATGAACCAGATGAGTTAGAAAAGAAATTAATAGCGAAAGGAGTTAAAGGTATTGTACTACATCCAACCTTAGATAAAAACAATAAAGTTGTATCCATTCTTGAGTTGGCCTCTTTCCATGATTGTGGGCTTAATCGTTTTTCGATAGAAAGGTTGCAAGGGTTCTTCACCCTTATCGATGAAGGCTATGAGAAAATCGTTGATAAAATTCAGAATCGCATATCTAGGGTAGTAAAAGATAATTTCACCAGCATTCATCCGAGTGTGGAGTGGAAATTCGAAGAAGTTGCTTTAGATTACTTGAACGTTCATTCAGATCAGATGCCTGAATTGAAACCTATTGTATTTGAAAAATTGTATCCCTTGTATGGTCAATCAGATATTGTAGGTTCTAGTGATAAGCGTAATGAATCCATCCAGAAAGACCTAATCGAAAATTTAGATCTCTTGATAGCAATTATGACTGAGTGGTCAACCCACAAGGATCTATATTTAATGGATACTTTTTTAGAAAAGTGCAAACTAAGAAAAGAAAGTATAAGTGAGCGCATCATATCCAGTGATGAAACGGAGATTGTAGGGTTTATTCTGGAAGAAGTAAATCCATTGTTAGAAGCTATATTCGACAGACACAAGGATCTTCCGAGAAGTAAATATAGGAGCTATGTGGATGCCCTAGATCCTGAGTTAGGTATCATATATAAGAATAGAAAATCGTATGAATATAGTGTAAGCAAACTTAACAACCATATCTCTAGGTTTATCGAGGATGCTGACATCAAGATGCAAGACCAACTTCCACATTATTTTGAAAAATATAAAACGGATGGTGTCGAGTATAATCTATATGTAGGAGATAGTCTGATTGAAGGTGGAGGATTCAAAGACTTCGACCTGAAAAGTTTTAAGATCTGGCAGATGGTCAACATGTGTGGAGTGGTGAAAGAAGTGGATCAATTATCATCGCAACTTCCAGTACCACTTACAACAGCTTCACTGGTATTCGTCTATAATCAACCTATAGGTATTCGCTTTAGGATGGATGAGAAGAAATTTGATGTAGATGGAACCTACAACGTTAGATATGAGATTCTCAAGAAGAGAATTGATAAGTCTAGAATTATCGGTACGGGAGAGCGCCTAACAGTGACTGGAAAAATAGCCATTGTTTATCTCAATGAAAGCGATAAGGCCGAGTATCTTGATATCATAGATTATCTCAAGAGAAAAGATTTAATTACGGATGAGGTTGAAGAACTTGAATTGGAAAAAATGCAAGGCGCTGAGGGCCTACGTGCACTCAGAGTAACTGTAGCGGTATAATGACTAACCCAGACAATATTCTTATTTCCGCGGAAGCATATGTTACAGACTTTATCAATCGTACGTTTTCGGATATCCATAGTTATCACAATTTAGAACATACATATCATGTGTATACTCAAGCAGATAGATTAGCTGTTGAAGCTGGTGTTTCTGATAAGGAAAAAGAACTTTTATTACTTGCAGCATTGTTTCATGATACGGGCTACGCTCAAGATCCATATGATCATGAGAATCTAAGCGCTGATATTGCGGATGATTTTCTACAATCCATATCATACCCTCAGCAGGAAATTAATACAATAAGGCAAACCATTCTAGCAACTAAAATGGGATGGAGCGGTAGCGATATCCTTGGAAGACTATTGAGTGATGCAGACTTAAGCGGTCTGGCTTCTGAAGATTACGCTGCTCATGCGGAAAAGCTTAGAAAAGAAAAAAATATTATTTTTGGAATGAATGCATCTAAGAAAAAATGGAGAAAAGAAAATCTTCTTTTTCTTAGGGAGCATAGTTATAAGACGGATGTAGGAAGGTCCTTTTATGGCCCTGCGAAATTAAAAAACCTTCAACAATTGGAATTAACAGAACAGACTAGAAAAGCCAAGAAAGAACCTAAGTTGCTTACCATAGGTAGTAGTAAAAGTGCTCAGACTCAGTTGAAAACTTCGCTTAGAAACCACATAGATCTAAGCGCTATTGCGGATAACAAAGCCAATATTATGTTGAGCTTAAATGCTATTGTGATTACAGTAGGCTTACCCATTATGTTTGGAATGGTTAGTGACAATAAGTGGATTATCATACCCAATCTAATACTTGCTTTGTCAGCTGTTGTTTCCATGATACTAGCTACATTATCTACACGTCCAGCTCACATGAAAGGAAAAACAACCATTGAGGATATAAATTCTAAAAAATCTAATCTATTCTTCTTTGGGAATTTCCATGCAATGAATTTCAATGAGTATGAAGCAGGAATGAAAAGGGTAGTAGGGTCCAATGAGATTTTGGACAATTCCATTACTAGAGACCTATTCTTCCTAGGTAAATCTTTAGGAAAAAAATTCAATTATCTCCGCTGGTGCTACAGCGTGTTTATGTGGGGATTGATATGTACGGTAGTATCTTTTATTATTGTAGCCTACTTTTTTTAGCCTTTCTTACCAACCCTATTGGTTCCGGATACTGTCTTACATAAAAAAGTGCCGCTATGTATAAGTTAGGCTTCTTCGGTGTTCTATTGATTATCATTTTGGGATGTAGCGACAATATGCCTAATTCAGAAGGATGTGGTGAAAAAGTGATTTTCAGTTCTGCAGAATTCATAAGTACGGACAATGGTGTTGCTTTTTCAAATCCTGTTGTAGAAGGAGATTGTCTTTCGATAACAGTTTCTTATAGCGGTTGTGATGATGCGATTGATTTTTCACTTGTAACCGATGGTAAGGTTGCTTACACCTTGCCACCAGCCTTGCGATTTGATGTAAAGAGAGGTACTAATGAAGGATGTAAAATACTTTTCACTAAAGAGGTAAAGTTTGATTTGTCTGAGATTAGATCCTTGCTGAATGGTGCTGATAAAGCTAGATTGTCCTTTCCTGGAGTTGCTTATACTTGGGAATTGTAAGCTTATATTTTGAATTTATCGCCTTTATTTAAGCCGTATTAATATTTAAAACCAGATTAAAATTTAGATTATGAATAGACTATATATGCTTTTAATTTTCGGGATGCTGGTAAGTTGTAGTGATAAGGATTTCATGCCAGAAGCGGATCCATGTGGAGATGGAATAATCGTTGATGCAGATGCATACAGCATGATAGAAGATCAAGGATTGGTTTTTTCTAATCCCCAGATTGATGGCGATTGCTTGACATTGACGATTGGGTTTAGTGGTTGTGATGACACACCTGTTTTTTCTCTTGTAACAGATGGAAGTATTGCAGAATCATTTCCGGTGCAGATGTTTTTTAAAGGCAAAAGCGATGTTACTCAGGCTTGTCTTGCATTTTTTACTAAAGAAGTGCAATATGATCTTTCTCCCGTCAGAGATATTCTGAAAGATATAGATACAGCCATTCTTAATTTTCCAGGAATGGATAGCCGGATCACATGGGAATTGTAGATCCACTTGATTAAT
>CALIQO010000481.1 GCA_938044055.1 uncultured Saprospiraceae bacterium | reverse complement strand
CAGCGGCACTAAGTACCTCAATGGTCACAGCGATGTTGTAATGGGTGTAATCTGCGGAAGCCACCACCATATCTCTAAAATCTTCCACGATGTGTATATGACTTTCGGGACGATCCTCTCTCCTCACGATGCATGGTTGGCCCTTAGAGGATTGCGCACTTTACTGATAAGAATGAAAGAGATAAATCAGACTTGTAAGGAAGTTATGAAGTTTCTTGATTCCCATCCGCGCGTCAGAAAAGTCATTCATCCCTTCCATGAGGAGTTTCCTCAGCGTGAGCTCGCACTCCGGCAAATGGAAGGCCACGGTGGATTATTCACCATAGATCTAGATATGCAATCTAAGACTGAAGTAAGTGATTTCGTTCACAAAATAAAAAGGTTCAAAATGGCTGTCAGCTGGGGAGGCCATGAATCTCTGATGCTGCCATCTCTTATATTCCATGATATGGAAGGCAGAGAACCATCACCAATCCCGTGGACATATGTGCGGTTTTATGTAGGACTTGAGTCGTCTGAATACTTAATAGACGATTTAAAAAATGCATTATCGAGGAAGTAATGGTTTACAATTCTAGGATGGCTTGATCGATCCACGAAGTCCTAGTCATCAACCAATCTTTCATCCACATAATTTCAGCTTCATACGTTCCGCCGACAAAAGCATTGGGCCATACTTCTTCCATGAGAATGGGCCATTTCTCGAAATTTCGATCTATCAATCCTGCATCACTCATTTCTTCAACCTGGGTATCGATGATATTCAATATAGCGTTATCAGAGATAACAGAACCTCTTAACTCCGCCCATCTTGATTTTAATTTCTCTGTAAAGTAAGGGTCTTCTAGAAAACGCTTCCACCAGAAAGGAACCAACCAATAATCTCCTGGTTCTCTTTCGTTAAAATCAAAAACCCAATCCTGAGGTACCCCACGAACTTTTGCATTCCCATACCCTAGATTATAATCCCATGCTGGACCTGCAGTCAACTCTCCATTTTTATCCTTGTAGAGATAAGTACTCAATCTATATCCATCGATATTCTTAGACAACTCAGTAATAATCATGTAATCTATGAATGAGTCTTCGTCCATATATTTTCTATAACCAACGGAGGGATCTGTAAAATCATCACGCAATAATGCGTCTTCACATTCTTTAACGTAGCTTGCTATATAATCCTTCTGTTCTGGAGTAATATCGTCAACCTTGGGATAATGATATAGGAAAAATACTTCATCACTGGCCTTACCAGCGACAATTTCGTTCCCTATAGAATCCTTCATTATATTATAGTGAGATTTAAAGGAATTCTCTGCTGTGTACGCATTATCTGTTTCTCCAGTGGCTTTATCTATCTTTATAATATACCCTCCTGTAACATCTTCTCCTTGGTTTTCATCTTCTTTTAATTTATTGATATCTACCCGATGTACATCTCTTTTTATTCTTTCTTGTAAGATATATACACCTTGGTATTCTCCATTTAGTTCAACTTCACAGATCTGGGTTCTACTTGCATATGGCTGAATCTCTCTAGCAATCTCATAGGTTATAAAATTACGAAGCAGGCTTTTATCACTATATGGATTATGAAGTACCCAGTCCTCTTCTTCTGGCAATCCACATAACGGAAAATCAGTGTCTTTGCCATCCTCTCCTTTTAATTCCACAGCATATGGCTTTTTCGGAAACCATTGCGAAGTAGAACCTCTAGTTTCAATCGCTATCTTACCTTGAAAATCATCTTTGCCTTCCCATACAACGTTAAGATCTGCTGGTATCTTAGGGTCATCTGGTATTTCTACACCTCCTGTTTCTATAATCAGTAATGGGTATTTTTTACCAGGATCTGGGACGACGAACTCTTCTTCTTCAGGCATTTCAACAATCGGGTCCTCTGAGCATCCTAATACTAAACCGAGTAATAAAAGGTAAATATGCGTGTACTTAATCTTATTCATAATTAACAATTATAACCCTAATTTTTCTCTTAATACTGTATCTTCAAGAGCATTCTGCTGCCAGTATGGCCACAATTCTTGTGTATCTAAGGTGGCTTTCGTTACTCTCTGATTTCCGTCAAATACACTTGCATCCACTTCCTTCCAACCTACAATTTTATAAGGAGATTCAGATTCATACACGATCTCTTTAACTCTGCCTTCTTTAAAAGTCATCTTTATGAATTTTAGTGTTTCTCCAGAAAATTCATGCTCCGTGTAGTCCCCTTTTTCTATCACAACCCTTTCTGATTTCATAGGCCCATGTTTTAACCTCTGGTGTTCTAGACTAGGTATCATATCAACTTCTCCTTCAGAAATCAAGCTAGGAGACATTCTGATTAGATTCATAACCTCATCTTCAAGTAAACTTGAAGTCTCAGTTTCTTTTTTATCAGCTTCATTCTCAAAATAAGAATGCAGGGTAGAAGAATATTTTCCATCTCTGTAATTGAGTTGTTGATAGGTATGTCCACACCATTCCTGTACACTTCCAGAAACTTTAAGTGTATGGTTATACTTAGATCTATTAGCAGGAGTGAATACGGATGTCATAGTTGAGTAATCATAGACCCCCGTTGTAAATTTCTTAATAGCATTGTTCTTTAAAATAGGTATACTTTTGCTGTTCTTGTACATGTCATTTTTAACCTGCTTGTCAGTAAGAAAATCTTCTGAAACGAAAATCATAACAGCTTTTCCTGGATGGACATCTGCATATCGGTTTTGTTCTAGATTATATACTGAAATCTCTGCTTTTCCTTGGTACCAATAAGTATCTAGTTTTTCTATCCCACTTACTTCAATTACAGCAGATTTAACTTTAGTCTGATCCGTACATCCATTACAGACGAGAACTACACTTACGATCAATATTCTTAAAGATTTCATAGGTATTCATTTTTACTTTCATTAAAACGGCTTAGATATCAGGTTGTTTTAACAACGCTAAGTTAATCCCCCCTTCCCATAGAATAAGTGTTTTCACAGTTTTCTGGTACACTTTATGTTCTTATAAATCATTAATAGTTTTCGAAGCCTACTTAAAGTACAACTTGAAGCTCATGAACAAACTCTATTTTATTTTAATCATTGTTGTCTTTTCTGCTCATTATCAGCAGATTACAGCACAATGCGATGTCGAAGGCGGCACCATAACAACAGAAGATGAAACCATTTTCTGTTCGGGAGACGGGCTGCGTGACATAGTCGATATCAATGTAGAAAGCGCCAGTGGACAGAATCTTGGTTGGATTTTTACCGACGAAGTACAGAATATAATAAGTCAACCTCCTGGGCCTCCATTTGATTTCAATGATTCAGGTGATGGTACCATATTAATCTACCATATAGCTTATGAAGACAATGTTACTGGATTACTTTCAGGAGAGAATCTGGGTGATTTAGGTGGGTGCTTTGATTTATCTAATCCTATACCTATTGTAAGAAATGGAGTTGAAGGTGGAGGAATTGTTGACGAATTTTCTAATACCTCACGTACCATATGTATCGATAGCAGGCCTGACCCGATTGATATGACAATCATTGATGCATTTGGCGAAAGCCAGCTATGGGTAATAACAGATGATAATGGGGTAATCGTTGATTTACCAGGAAATCCACCCTTCGACTTAAATGGTGTAGGAGTAGGTGTATGTACAATTTACCACATCTCACATATGGGAGCAACGGGCATAGTTGAAGGAAATACCCTGGATGATATTGAAGGATGTTTTAATGTGAGCAACCCTTTCGTTGTAAATCGAGTAGCAGGAACCACCGTCGGCGGAAGCTTAACCACATTTGACAATACAACCATCTGTAGTGGCGATAACATTTCAGATGTCATCACCTTTGAAATATCTAATGAAGTAGGTGATAATCAGAGACTTGTGGTTACAGATATTGCAGGAACGATTACAAGCATACATCAAAACATGGTCATTGATTTCGAAGGAAATATGGATCCACGATGTGAAGTATACAGCATTACTTACAGCGAAGGGCTTATGGGTCTCCAAGTAGGTAGTAAAATACAAAACATACAAGGTTGTTACTCTTTAAGCAATGTTGTTGTAGTAGATAAAACCAACGTCCGGGGTGGCGATCTTAAAACCACTGAAGGTGTAACAGAGATTACAATATGTGTCGGTCTAGGGACTTCCCCTCTTGTAGGTGTTTCATTAAGCAATGAAGTTGCTGATGATCAAGCCTATCTAATAACAGATGAATCAGGAGACATTCTAGTAGCTGATGCGCAGCCTCCTTTTAATTTCGAAACAGCAGGGCCTGGTGTGTGCAGCATATACAGTATTTCCTACAACGACAATCAGACAGATATAAATGTAGCTAAC
>CALIQO010000480.1 GCA_938044055.1 uncultured Saprospiraceae bacterium | reverse complement strand
TGGAGTAGGGTACATGGAAGTACAGACTATTTTCGACTACCTGACTGAAGAAAATATCAGTTGGAGATTTTATGAGCATGATTTATCATTTCTTCGCTTGATGGACAAGTATCGCTTGGATACTTTTAACATAAGAAATTTTGGCGATTTTGAAACCGATGTTCTTCAAGGAGGACTACCAAGTGTAACTTTTATAGATCCTAATTTTACAAGTAATCCTGCTGGTACGGCTAATGATGATCACCCTGGAGGAGTACATACAGATATGTCCAGCGGGCAGAACTTAATCGCACATATTATTAATACCCTGCAAGCGGCACCTACTTGGTCGAGGACATTGTTTATTATAACCTATGATGAACACGGAGGTTTTTATGATCATGTACCACCACCAGGATCGGCTGCAAGTCCTTTTAGCAATGTAGCCAAGGTCCATCCTGACGCTCCAGCCATGATGGGAGTAAGGGTTCCTACATTTATTGTTTCACCGCAGACACCACCTGGTCATATTGTAGATCGTGTACTTGATCATACTTCTATTGTAAAAACCATTGCTGCAAGGTTCATTGCGAATCGAATAGGAGAGATGCCACTAAGGGTTCAACAATCTGCTCACTTAGGAGGAGCAGTTCCTCTGGATAATCCGAGGGCACCGGTCCTGGCATTTTCACAACTTCAAGAAGATACGCTAGGTATTGAGAAATTAGAGAAAGATGATTTTCATGAAAGAATTTCCACCATGGGAAGCCCTGCTAAGTTGAGTGATGATCTCATAAAAAGACTTAAACCTAAAAGAAGTATGGCTTTATAGTAGTAGAAGTCAATAATGTTTTTCCATTGGTTCTAAAATAAGAGTTGAAACTTAGTAAGTATAGAAGATAAATGATTTGGAATGGTTTCTCTATTGTACGACCATGGGTAAGAGTGGGCTCTGCCAGTAAATCTAAATCCGCCATAGAATAGAAAAGATCTCTACAATCAATTAAATGAATATGTTAAAAGGTATAACTACTTTAGCATCCAAAATTGGTTTAGACGAAAAAATTAACCATGCAAAAAATAATTATTTTTCTGTTTGTTGCCATAATAGGTACAGTACTAGTAAGTTGTGAGAATACGGATAATGGAAAAGATGAAGTTGAAAGCGCATCTGAAGAAAGTCGTGAGTTCTACCAGCTAAAAATATATAGTTTCAATTCAGAGGATCAAGTTAAAGCCACTGATAATTACTTAAAGGACTCATATCTGCCAGCACTCAAGGAGCAAGGTATAAATGATGTGGGCGTTTTCAAACTTAGAACAGAAAAAGAAGATACCATTCAGAAGACCTATGTACTTGTACCATTTTCTGATTTAGATCAATTCATAAACCTTGAGGCCAATCTCAGTAAATCAGAGAATTATCTATCAACCGGTAAAGCATACATTAATGCAAGTCATGATAAACCACCTTATCATCGGATCGAATCAATATTATTGAGAGCATTTTCTGATATGCCCATAATGCAAGCTTCTAAACTGGACGGCCCGAGATCAGAAAGAATCTATGAACTTAGAAGTTATGAGTCATCGACAGAGAAGTATTATAAAAATAAAGTAGACATGTTTAATGAGGGAGGGGAGATTAAACTTTTCGATAGACTTGAATTCAATGCTGTTTTTTACGCAGAAGTAATCTCAGGAGGAAAAATGCCTAATCTTATGTATATGACAACATTCTCAGATCAGCAGAGTAGAGATGAACACTGGAAAGCATTCGGTGAAGCTCCAGAATGGAAAGAATTAATTGCCATGAAAAAATACGAAAACAATATGTCGCATATTGATATTTTTTCCTTGTACCCAACTGCGTATTCAGACTATTAAAAATTGTAACGTGGCCTTTAGTTTATCTAAACGGTATACACTTAATAGGCCTAGTTGCAATATTGCTTCGTATCCTGTAAGTACCTTAATACATAAATCTTTATACAGGCACTTTTCGTAGAAGTTTCCAGGCATACTCAGACAGAAAAAGTAAATTGCGATCTAGAACGACTTTCAACTCAAGCAGTGCAGACCATAAAAGCTTTTAATCCTTCCCTGAGACATCATGCCCTCATCGGCATACTCTTGAGTGTATGGGGATTTTTATTTGCTTTTTTTATCAGACCATTTGAGCATGGAGAGATGGACACTGAGAAGTGGGTATTGGTAAGTATTGGATTTAGTGGCTTCGTCTTAGTTGCGTATCTCATAGTCAGCATCTTGCAGAAAGGGGTTTATAAGCGTCGAGGTGCGTGGAGTCTCTTTTTAGAAATAGGGCTTTATGTTGTTTTCTATCTTATCTACACGATGTTAACGTATGTCTTCTATCGCAGCTCTATCATCCAGGGCTTCTATGGCTTTGGAGAATTTCTTCAGCAGATCATATTGAAGATCTTTTTAGTTGTCACACCCATTCTGTTTATCGCGCGGAGGTATGTCCATACGCTTATAAGCAAAAGGGACGACGTGATTACGTTGAAAGGGGACAATAAGTTAGATGTCTTGAAGATAAAATCAGCAGACCTGGTCTGTATCTCCAATGCTCAGAATTATGTAGAAGTCTACTACCTCGAGAACGATGTGCTCAAGACCAAGTTATTGCGAAGCTCTTTAAAGCAGATGGAAGCAGACACGGGTTTTTTGATTCGTATCCATCGCTCTCACCTCATCAATCCCAGCCACTTCAGGTCGTGGGTAGACGGCAAGACAGTTGCCCTTACACACATGCAACTTCCTGTCGCTAAAAACTACAAAGAGCGGCTTTTATCGCTGTGATTTTCGTACCTAAAACAGCTGAGTTTATCCCTACGCGTTCTTTCACTTACCTAAAACACAGGGCTTTTTACCTCTTTTTTACGCATTCTTGAGTTTTCATTCCATTCCTTCTACATTGATCCCATCACCTAAAAGCGTAAGCGACATGAAAAAGCTTTATTGGATCATTTTTGCCGGGTTATGCATCTTTTTTAGTTATCATCCCATCCAGTATTTTTTAGCAGACGAGCCTATTCTTCTGCTTTCCTCTAAGTCTATAGAATTGCTGCGCAGCCATTTTTACAAGCCCTCTTTTTATGCCCATATCTCCTTGGGTGGAGTGGCCTTGCTCATCGGTTGGGTACAATTTGTCCAGAAAGTGAGAACCCGATATCCTTCCATCCACAGAACGATCGGGAAGATCTACATAGGATCTGTATTGATCAGTGGCCCATGCGGGTTCTACATAGCCCTATATGCTTCTGGAGGAATCTCTACTAAGATGGGCTTTTCCATCGGAGCGGTACTATGGACCGTATTGACTTTTCTGGGCTACAGCGCCATCCGGAAGGGGAATGTAGCCTTGCACCAGAAGTTGCTCTTGTACAGTTATGCAGGAACCTTCGGAGCGGTGACACTTAGACTCTGGTTGCCGCTGCTTATGATGATGATGGGAAGCTTCAGAGATGCGTATGCCGTGGTGGCTTGGTTGAGCTGGTTGCCTAATCTCTTAGTCGTCTATCTGGTGACTGAGCATAGAGCTGTTCTTGTTGCCATCTACCGCAAGTT
>CALIQO010000479.1 GCA_938044055.1 uncultured Saprospiraceae bacterium | reverse complement strand
TATTAAAAAACCAATTAATTATCTAAATGAAAACGCTGAAAAATTTTACAACAATTCTATTGTGTTACCTATGTATAGGATCACTACAATCACAAGAAGAATCTACGAATTTTTATTCCATGGACTATATGATGGTAGAGCCAGGGATGCACGATGACTATAGAGCATGCGAAAAAGCCTGGAAGAAAATCCATGCCCAAAACAAAGAGAATGGTCGGATTGAAAGCTGGACCTTGATGCAGATTGTATCTCCTCGTGGTTCAAGTATGCCTTATAATTATGTGACTCGAGTAAGGTTTAAAGACAGACATCAGATGGCAGCTTATCAAGATAATCCCATAATGCCTGATAATTGGAAATCATTGTTAACAGCTGATGAAATTGCCTTAGTTGATAGAACTTCAGAATTAAGGACATATGTGAAGAATGAAATTCTCTCACTAGAAGAGCGGATCCTCGCAGATGATATCAGTGATGTGAATATTGCTGTGGTCAATTTCTTTAAAATGCCAAAGGGTGTAACAAGAGCCGACCATCTGAAAATGGAGAGAGACTTGTGGATGCCATTCCACAAGCATGGTGTGGAGAAAGGCAATATAAAAGGATGGGTCATGATGACAAGAGCATTGCCGATAGGAACCGATTATAGCTATGATGTGATGACGGTTGACTTGTTTAAAGACATGGGTCATTTTTGGGAGCCATTTGATGAAGCTGGATTTACACAGATTCATGCTGGAAAGTCCATGGATGATATCATGGAAGAAACCGCTGCTGCCGGCTCTCGCGGAAAGACTGAAATAAGAAGAAGAATAGATGGACTCAGAAACTGAGCACAACAAAACAATGAATATGATTTTAGAGGAATAAAGAAGTTAAAATTTAAGTAGATAGTTTTACCCCAAAACGCATCCATCCAGGGCAATGATTTTATATATCGATTGTCCTGGTTTTTTTTTATTCTATATTGTCTTATTACTTTGCTGTCTTAGCATAGTTTCTCGGAGCAAGACCATATTCGCTCTGAAATAATCTAGTGAAATAATTGGGGTCTTTGAATCCAACCTTGTACGCAATCTCAGATACATTAAGATCTTGATCGATCAATAGCTTCTTAGCTTCATTGAGTCTTATGCTTCTTATGAATCGGGTAGGAGATGAACCTGTGAGCGCCTTTACTTTCCTGTATAGTTGGTTTTTAGATAGATCCAGTTCTTTTCCTATTTCTTCTACTCCGAAGCCTGGTTGATCGATGTGCTTTAGTAAAATGTTTTCTATCTTATTTAAAAAAGCATCTTCACCTATTGAAGATTTAGATTCTGTACCTGAATCTTCCTTCGAGAAAAATCCAGATCGAAATTTTTCTACAAGCAATTTCTGTTGTCTGTTTAAGTTAGAGAGCCTTATAAGCAATTCTTCTTGATGGAATGGCTTCATTAAGTAAGAATCAGCCCCAGAAATTAACCCTTCCATTTTATCTTCTTGTGTGGCTTTTGCCGTAAGTAGAATAATAGGAATGTGGCTGGTTTTATGGTTTGCTTTTAGTTCCTGTGTCAATGTGTATCCATCTTTTTTCGGCATCATTACATCGCTTATGATAATGTCAGGAATGAGTTCTATGGCTTTATTATATCCCTCTTCACCATCATAGGCTGTATGTAACTGATATGTTTTATCAAGTACCCTTACGATGTAATTTAGAATATCTCGATTGTCTTCTATGATTAGTAGAATAGGAAGGTCTTGCTCTGTATTATTAATGCTAGATATAGCTTCCACGGTTTCATTCTCGACAGGATATTGATGGGGCTTATGATCATCTGATACGGACGCTATACGAGTAATAGGTAATAGAATCGTAAATTCTGAGCCCTTGTCAACTTCGCTTTCTACATCTATTTCACCTCCTAGCAACTCTACTAATTCCTTGACAAAGGCCAGACCTATGCCTGTTCCTATATTGGAAGGATTATTCAATTTATGAAACCTATCGAAGACTTTAGAAAGGCTTTCTTCAGGAATACCACAACCATTGTCTTTTACCTTTAATTGAAGATGCAGTGCTTCACGATGTATCTTTTTTTCAAGATGAAACAATATTTTTCCTCCAGAAGAAGTGAATTTTACAGCATTGGAGATTAAGTTGTATACAATGTGTTCCATCTTTTCCTGATCGTAATCCATTATAAGCGATTCTTCTTCAGAATAAAAGGAGAGATGAATGTTTTTAGAGCTGGCTAGAGAATGAAAAGATTCGGTGATGTATTTTAAGAAACGAACTACATCGTTTTGCTTAAAGTTTAACTCGAGAAGGTCGGCTTCCATTCTGGAAACATCCATAATCTGATTGATGAGTCGCAACATCTGGGTGCTATTTCTACGTATTATCGATTTCTCTTGATCGTGATCTGAGATAAAATCTAGATTTCCATTAATGATCATGAGCGGTGTCCGGAATTCATGTGTAATATTGGTATACAATTTTGTTTTTAGCTGATCAAGTTCTTTTAACCGCTCAGATTCTTTCTGTTCTTGCGTTCTTAACAATTCAGTTTTCTGAAGTTCATAATAGGCTTGTTGCTTTTCTTGTTCTATGTATTTTTTTCTGTACGCAAGCCCTAGTGAAAATACGATTATTTCCAGCACAGTTCCGATTTGGAATGGTGTCGTGGAATAGTCAAGACCTTGAATCCTTGCAACAATTGTAAGCGTTGAGCCGATACCCATCAGAACAATACCGATAATAATAAAAATGCTACTCCTTATTTTTAACCGTATCAGAGCTATAC
>CALIQO010000478.1 GCA_938044055.1 uncultured Saprospiraceae bacterium | reverse complement strand
CTATGGTACGGGTGGGAGTCTTTATAAAGCTCTTTATCTACTAGGATTTCAAAAGATAATCTATAACCTTGGAATAATACTTATGTTCCAGTTTCAAGACTTTACCTGCAATTTCTTCTGCTGTATCGGTGGCATCTATCTTAATGGATGCTTGAAAAATATGCTTGCCTTCATCATAAGCTTGGTTGACATAATGAATGGTCATACCTGACATCTCTTCCTCGTTTTCTTTTACAGCTCTATGGACGTTCATGCCATACATTCCTTTTCCTCCATAAGCAGGGAGAAGGGCAGGATGGATGTTGACGATTTTCTGTGGATAAGCTTCTACCAGATAACTAGGAATCAATAGTAGGAAACCAGCCAACACGATAAAATCAATCTTGTCTCCTTTCAACTTGGTTAAAAGAAAATCCTGATTTTTCAATTCACTTTTTGTGATTACTAAAAAAGGAATGCCATGATTGTTGGCTCTCTTTATTATTCCAGCATCCGACTTATTGGTTACAATAAGACTTACTGTTATTGAATCTACATCTTTAAAGTGGTTGATAATGGCTTCTGCATTGCTGCCACCACCAGAGGCAAAAATGGCTATGCGCGTCACCGGAGGATCCCATATTTAGAAGCATTGGAAGGATCTATACGGGTAAGGGTTGTATAGACTTGAGATTTCTGAACCCGATCTGCAACCTTGAAGATTTCTAGGATCTCATCTCTTTTCGTATCTACGAAAAGGTTGAGTAACATACTGTTAGGGTATGAAGTATTGGCTCCGCGGATGCTATTCATACAACCGAGCATGATTGCTCTGGCTTTATCTGAATCTTCAGTCATAACATCAAGTGACAACCTATGGTAATCATAGAATGCGGCTCTGAATTCTCTCATCCTAGGATTGAAAAGGTTCTCGAGCAGGGTAAATCGATTTCGCACATTATTTCTTACTAGGTTCTGCCATCCTTCATCTTGAAAAGAAGGAGGTACACTGTTTAATGTATTTTCTGCTAATCTGAAATATTGCTCTCCACCATTCTGACTGAAGGATTCATAATCGAATCCGATCATGATATAAGCATAGTAAGTCAAGATAGAGGATAAGTTGTCGCTGAAGCTATTTTCACTTCGTTCTATCGGTTGTCTATCCGTATAAGTGAATGATACTCGATTGTCAATCAAGCTCATCATCGGCGTATTGTATGACGAGTTGTAGACAGGTCGATTGGCTTGCACAATTATTTCACCTGAGAAAGAGTTAGAACCTGATTCTTCAAGGATAGTTAATTGCACATTTGCATTGATTTTTTCTTCTGGTTCGAAATTGTCCGAAGTCCACTTGGTATTGTTGTAGAATTCTCTGATAGCGACTTCTAGATTCTGAAAAATCAGAGGATCTGTTGTTGTGAGGCTAGGAGCGGCTACCTTGACATTAACGAGAAGTTCTTGTGCTGAAGCCCAGCTGAAGCTGGCTATAAAGAAAATGGAGAGAAAAATTCTGATCATGTTTATCCTGCTTGCTGTATACGTACAATGTCATTAACGATGTCTATAGCGACTTCATTCTTTGATTTGAGTGGAAATTCTTGAAAATCTCCAGATTTATGGATAATTGTCACCTTATTCGTGTTGTGCTTGAAGCCTGCACCAGGATCTGCGAGCGAATTAAGGACAATCATATCGAAGTTTTTCCGCTTCAATTTAGATTGCGCGTTATCCATAGCATTCTGAGTTTCCAGTGCAAAACCTACAAGAATCTGTCCGTTTTTTTTCTTTTTGCCCAAGGAAGCAGCGATGTCTGTTGTTCTTTCTAGTGATATATCTAGATTTCCTTCCTTTTTCTTGATCTTCTGATCGGCTATTTCAGTGGGTCTATAATCGGCAACTGCAGCAGCAAGAATACCGATATCCATATGTTCCCATCTTTCTCTGCATGCGTGAAACATATCTTCAGCTGAGAATACAGAAATAGTTTCTATACCTGATTGATGAGTAGAAAGATGCGTGGGACCTAGAACAAGAGTTACTTGTGCGCCTCTGGAAGCACATTGCTCAGCAAGAGCTATTCCCATCCTACCAGAAGAATGATTTCCTATAAATCTTACAGGATCGATGGCTTCATAGGTAGGGCCGGCTGTTATCAATACTTTTCTTCCTGAAAGGTCTTGTCTTCGTGAGAAATATGTAGATACATACCTGACTATGTCTATGGGTTCCGCCATTCTACCATCTCCTACAAGTCCGCTGGCTAGTTCACCATGACCGACAGGTATGATTTTGTTGCCATAAGACTGTAAACGTTTAATATTAGATACTGTAGATGGATGTTTCCACATGTCTAGATCCATGGCTGGAGCTATCATTACAGGGCACTTAGCAGATAGATAGCTGGCAACCAGCATGTTGTCTGCTACACCTGTGGACATCTTAGCAAGTGTAGTAGCAGTTGCCGGTGCAACGATCATTGCATCAGCCCATAATCCCAGCTCTACATGATTATCCCAGTCTCCTCCATCTATTACATCTGTATGCACCTTGTGTTTAGATAAAGTGGATAGTGTAAGCGGAGATATAAAGTGGCAAGCAGCAGGAGTCATAATTACCCTCACTTCAGCTCCTTGCTTAATCAGTAATCTTGATAGAAATGCAGACTTATAAGCTGCAATGCTGCCGCTTATACAGAGAATGATTTTTTTTCCTTGAAGCAACGAAGACACCTTCTTATACTTCTTCCTGGAGATCGGTGTTTTCGTGGCGGCTACGATACTCGAGCTCACCTTGAAGAAATTCTTCAGTTGCAATGCTGGCTGGATTAGGCAACCGCTCATAGAACTTAGATATTTCTATCTGTTCCTTGTTCTCCTGAATCTCCTCAATGGTATCGGTCACAACTGCGAACTCTTCTAGCTTAGAGTGTAACTCAGCTTTAAGATCTACAGCTACTTGTCTTGCACGACTTGATATTACGCTTAGAGATTCGTAGATGTTTTCAGTGTCTATGATCAAGGTTTGAATTCTTCTAGCCTTAACATTAGGATCTAATTTCTGTACTTTGTTTTTTATATCTGTCATACTCGACCGAATTTTTTTAATTCTTTTATCGTATTCTTTCTTATGTCTGCTGCGTCATTCTTCCATTTGGAATCAGGATGACGCTTAATAAATTCTGCATAATAATCCATTGCCTCATCGTACCGCTCTTCCTTCTTATCGTATATACTGTTCTCGGCAAGAATATAAGCGGCTTTCATCTTCAGAAATCGTGCTTCTTCGCTCTTAGGAGATCCTGGGTAATCCTTAAGCATATTGTCGAAGGATTGTACGGCTGCTTTATATTGCTTTAATTTATAGTATAGATTCGCTTGCTCAAATGATTTCTTCTCGAGCTTATCTCTCATCTCATCTATAAGATTATTGATTTCAGAGATTCGAGTACTGTTGGGATAGGAATTAGCAAATGCCTGAAAGCTCTCTATCGCCTTTCCAGTATATGTCTGATCTAACTTAGAATTAGGAGACATCAAATAGTGGGAGTAAGCAGACATGAAATCCATCTCTTCTCTCTTACTGCTGTTGTAAAAAGTGTTGGCGAAACTCTTGAAGTAGTGAGAGGATAAAATATACTCTCCATTGTTATAGTATGTGTAAGCATACTTATAGAAAAGGGTTTCAGCTTTTTCTTTTCCTCGGTAATATGGAATCACAAGCTTATATAAGTCTTGAGCTTTATAGTATTCTTCTTTGTCGAAATATTCTTCTGCCTTAGCAAAAATCCGCTCTGGATCATTACTTGTTCTAATTGTCTCAAATTCAGATCGACAAGAAGATATAAACACCACTAAAAGGATTGCTCCTACAATTTTATTCATAAGCGTGCAAAATTACGTTTTTTTCCATAACGAAACAAGCATGTAATTTGACCTTTGACACATTTAATTTTAACGAATATTTACCTCTTATGTGCTGATTTTCAGTCATTATGACGCTGAAGTAGTCCAAATCGACTTTTTTTATTTCTATTAATTATTTGCGTAAGCGGCTGTCTAATTGAATAGTTTATCAACATTCTGATCCATCATACACTTAAAATGACCCTTAGGGCAACTATTATAACCCAGTTTAGAGCATGGTCGACACGATAGATTCTCGACTTCCATGTGGGCAGGAGCCAGGTCAGAATCTCCATAATACGGTCCCATGCCGAACGTAGGAATGGTACTTCCCCACAATACGGTTATCGGACGTTGCAAGGCTGCTGCAATATGCATCATGCCGGTATCACCCGTAACTACGTGGAAAGAGTTGCCTAGAACAGCAGCACTTGAACCTATATTTATTGTTCCACATAGGTTGATGACCTTTTCAGTATACTTTTCATGCAATTGTTCTCCAGCTACTTGCACATCCTTACCTCCTATAAGTACCACAGGATGAGGAGAACCTTGAATTATTTTTTCGGTAACTTCTACAGGTATGCGCTTGGTATAATAATTAGCTCCTAAGACTAGACATACATAAGGTAATTTAGGCACCCGATCCCTCGCAGTCTCTTTGTCTTTTTCGGAGATGAAAAAGTCAAGACCACGGCCGTCATTTACAATTCCGTAAGCCGTCAATTTTTCAAACATCCTGTCTACAATATGAAGATCTGGAAGTTGGAAATTTTTCTTTCTGATCTTCCACCACTTCGCTAGATTTAGTTTGCGGAAATTTACAGATTTCTTCCTCAGTCTGAAGATATACTGCCTAGATCTCAGGTTCTTGTGCAAGTCTATGATCAAGTCATAATCCTCCTTTATCAAATCTATTACGTTGTCTTCTAACGTCCAGACTTTTCCTATGTGTGGGTTGTTGTCTAGAAGCTGCTTGAATGGCGCCTTGGTCAAGTAATGAACGGTTGAACCATTATGGTGACACGCTCTGACTATCGGAGAGGTTAGTACAATATCTCCGATAGAGCTGAAACGTATGATGAGTATCTTTTCTATACTTGTAACTATAGTGGATTTACTTGTCTTCTACACATATTATTGCTTGTAAAATAGGACAGATCCTTTGCTGTTTTCTGTAGTAATCATAGCAATATATGCTCCAGTAGGAAGATCGGCTATTTCTGTCTGTATTTTGTTTTTTCCTGTCTGGATGTCTACTATTCGAGATATTACCCGTTGTCCCCCCATAGCGTATACCTCTACTTTTCCTAGCCTGCTTTCAGTCATTTCGAATTCAAGTGTAAGTATATCTGTACTTGGATTAGGGTATGCTGTAAAAACTTCTATGTCTACTAAGTCACTGAGAGAAGAGGTAATGTCTCTTTCACCATTGGCAAACCATACGCCCCATCTTCTCTCTGCGAGGGCAATGGTTTCTGATCCATTTTCTACATTTATCTTCGTATTGTCTAAACCTAATCTACCTAGATCATAAGATCCTAAGAAGGGTAAGTCGTGGAACAAGTTGTTGTCGTCCATTGTAAAATTAGGATAATGTGGCCCTTCATTATTGGAAAAAAGTTCATTGAGATCTCCTGTCTCAAGATTGGCACCGATGGCATAAAATACATTTTCTTCTAAAAGGTCGAATGCGATAACATAATCACTATTCCTAGAGAAGGTAGGGTTACCTACACTTACTCCTTCTGGTAAGGTTGAGAACAATTTTTCTATACCTCCTAATCCGAAATTATCTCTACCATTGTCCCAGACTTTTATAAATCCGATATCCCAGTAGTCGATGTCTGTTCCAGTCTGTGATGGAATATTATTGAAGGCATCGTACATGATGTATTGACCATTAAAATCGAATTCCATAGCATCCGCATAAAGCACGTCACCGGTTGTAACCCCTTCAGTAAATGTAGGATTGAATAACTCGAATGTCTGCGCATTCTCAGTATTAAAATCATAAACCCAGATGGTATTATCTAGCTCATCGAAAAGAGCTGCTAAGCGCTGGCCGTCTTTAGATATAATAACATTTCTCCAGACAGGATCTTCTTGCAATGGTCTCTGTTCGAAGCTTCCAGCATCCCAGTCAATATTGATGATATACATTTTTTTATCAGCACCGATGAATACAGCAGCTGTTCCGTCATCCGTAATACTCGGTCTGCTTATATGATCCGTATTAGAAAATACGCCATCTCCATTCACTAAGTTTTCTAGTGCACCATTATATAGGTATAAGTTGCTACGTGTTGCATCAGATGCAATCATGAATACACTTCCAGGATTAACTTCTACATCCTCCTGATTATCAGTTCCATCGCCATCGAATATTTCTACTTGATCGAATGCTGATCTCAATGCCGTTACTTCTGATCCATTTCCATAAAGATCCATAGCAGCTTGAATGGTACTTAATCTGAGATCAATAAATCTAGATGATTTAGTTAGGTAAGTAGTCAGTGCACGGTAGAAAATCTGTTCTGCCTTTGCTTTTCCTATTTCTGTTGCAGTTAAGTAAAAAGCATGATTAGGAATTCCACTGTTAATGTGAACACCACCATTATCTTGTTCTCCTGTAAATCTATCAGAATATGTTTTAGGTTGGTATCCTCTACCGTAATCTCCTCGTGCTGCACCATTGTTAGGATCTTGAAGATTCCTAAGTGCACCTGATGGAAAAGCACTTGTTCTTACAACATCTTCACCGATTAACCAGTCTTCTCTATCTCCCATTGCACCAAAAATATCAGCTAAGGATTCATTAAGCGCTCCTGATTCACTCTTGTATTCTAGATTCGCAGTTGTCTGGACAACACCATGTCCTATTTCATGGATGGCAACGTCCAGAGCTCTTGCGAGAGGAAGAAACGAAGTTTTTCCGTTTCCATAAAACATGGCTACGCCATTCCAGAAAGCATTATCTAGGGAGCTTCCATCTGAGTCTGCCACGTTGACTAAGGATACAATATTACCACCTTGAGCATTGACAGATTCTCTACCAAAAGTGTTTTTAAAATACTCGTATGCCAGTCCAGCATTATAGTGAGCAGAAAGACCAGTTTCTTCGCCACTCCAGTTATTGTCTGTGCTGAAAACATGTCCGATTTCGAAGTCGTCATTCTCAGGAGATGTGTTCCTTGCATCTATGGTCCATATAGCTCCTACAGGATCGTCAGGGAGGTTAGAATTAGTCGGGTCAAACATAGGTCTCGTAACATCTATCATGAAGTAATCTCCATTGTCTTCGTATGTATTGAGCGCGCGCGTAACGCCGAAAAGATCTTGGCCAGTAGAAGTTGCTGGTCCAGCGAATTCAGCTTCTGAACTGGATGCGTGTGATTCTGCATGTGTAACGGCCTCTATATGAGTATGATCATTATTTTCTACATGGGCATGAAGCTTACATATATTCTGATACTTTTCGATGACCTCTCCAGACTGTGCATCTAGAAAGTACTCCCATCTATCGATCATCGTATTGTGGATACTGATATGGTATGCAAGTTTATAACCATCTGCTGTAGGGTATATCGTAAGCGTGCTGTTTTTCTTTTCAACATTTAAGGCTTTATAGTATGCTGACCATTCTTCTTGATATATAGGTAAGTCATCAATGGTAGAACGTTCAGCTTCCTCTAAGGTTATGGCAGGTTCTGTGGAAATGGAAAGTGATTTAAGTGTTGTCTTACCATTCATTCCTATTACATCTCCCTCACTATGTATAATGGCATCAGCACCATGAATGGGAATTCCCTTATAAGTCTGAGCAACTCGAGTGTGCTCCATTCCTAAGTAATCCATCTCTGACGAAAGAATGTTGAAATCGAAACTTTCCGGAATCTGAAGAAGCTCTTTTACTCCCGATAGGTAATGTTCCACGCGTGTATTAAGATCTGCATTTCTTACAGCGGCTGCCTGTCTTATCTTTCCATCTATCCAGAGTGTCTGTGATTCTGGAATCCATTTCTGTATGCGAAGACCATTTTTAACTGTTGCAGCACTTAGTATAGTTGTCGCATCAAGGTTAAGACTCCTTTTTTCTCTGGTAGTCTGTGCATTTACCTGGAGAGG
>CALIQO010000477.1 GCA_938044055.1 uncultured Saprospiraceae bacterium | reverse complement strand
GGTAGTATAACTTGATCCTGCGATACCTGCAATTATTCTTCCTGCTAGTAGCCATGCGTACGTAGGAGCCATCGCTAGGATAATGTAATCTATACTGAAACCAAAGAGGGATACTAATATTACTTTCCTTCTGCCATATTGATCGCTTAAGTTTCCCAGAATAGGGGCACAGATAAATTGTGCTATTGCAAATGCAAATAGAAGATAGCCTCCATATGTACTTGCCTCGTTGAGATCAATTCCTTTCATCTCTGATAGAAGTTGAGGCAGCACCGGTATGATTATTCCGAAGCCTACTACATCAAGTAGCATGGTGACGAAAATAAAATTGATGGCTGCTTTACGGTTGGATCGCATATACAACAGTAGTCATTTCTACTGAAACACAAAAAATAAAAGACCTAATACTTTTCGGATGGAATTAAAATAAAATCCTGATTTTCACTATCGACAAGTAGTCGTATATCTCATCGAACAGCCCAACATTGTGTAAATCGATAGATGGCACAATTGGATTCATTATACATTGTAATTAGTTGGCTTATTTGTAATTTCATACAATCTCTTGAATAATGCGTTGATAATTAAAATAGTATTATGAAATATAAACAGCTTGCAATCTTCACTTTATTATCAATATGCAGTAGCATGGTGAAAGCTCAATCGGCAGACTTAAAAAGTAGTCCAGGTTATAGTAGCGTTGTCAAAGCAATAGAAAATTATGTTGATGGATTGTATAACGTTGATTCTACTTTAATTAGAATGAGCGTTCACCCAGAACTAAGAAAGAGGGGATTCTGGTTCAACGCTGAGAAAAAAGATTATGTCAACCATGTAGACATGACTTATAATCAATTAGTAGCGTTATCTACAACATGGAATAAGAATGGAGATAGGGCAACTGCAGATTCTCCTAAAATTATAGAAGTCTATGATGTAACAGATAAGACTGCTTCTGGAAAGTTGATTGCAGAGTGGGGCATAGATTATTTTCATCTCTGTAAGCTCGATGGCAAATGGATGATCATGAACATATTGTGGCAGAGTCATCCACGGAAGTGATTGATTTAGATGAAGGAATGATTTTCTTCCATTTAAATTATTGCTCATTAATAAATCTTTCTAGGTTATTCTCTATTTTGATGTTTTGAAAAGAAGTTATATAAGCGGACATCTATGAAATCTAAAAGAAGATCCTTTATTAAGAAAGCAGCACTAGGAAGTGGTATGCTTATTATGGGCGCCGGTAAAGGAAAATCGGAGAGATATGTATTACAGAAAGAGATGGAACCCGCACCTAAGAAAGTGAGCTGGAACGATCATATAAGACTGGGTCTTATCGGATGTGGAATTCAAGGGTTTTCTAATGCTAGAGCTGCTGTACAAGTGCCTGGAGTATCTATAGCAGCTGCATGTGACTTGTATGATGGAAGGATGACAAGGGCACAAGAGCTCTATGGTAAGGATATATTTACGACTAGAGATTTTAGAGAAATGATCGCCAGAGATGACATAGATGCCGTATGTATATCTACGACAGATCACTGGCATGACTATATATTAAAAGAAGCACTCAAGGCAGGGAAGCCTGTGTATTGTGAGAAACCGATGATGCACCACATCGATGAAGGGCATGGTATGATTCAAGCAGAGAAGGATAGTGGATTGCCTGTCCAGATCGGTAGCCAGAGAGCCAGCAGTATAACGACACATAAAGCAAAAGAACTTTTCGAGTCTGGAGCCATAGGCACGCTTATGGTTGCGGATATAGTCTATGATAGAAACAACAGCAACGGCGCATGGCAATATTCAATACCTACAGATGCATCACCAGAGACGCTGGATTGGGATACATTTTTAGGAGATGCCCCTAGAAGGGAATTTGATAAAGTGCGATTTTTCAGATGGAGGAACTATGCAGATTATGGAACAGGCGTGGCAGGGGATTTATTCGTCCACTTATTTACAGCTTTACACATCATCACTTCATCCATCGGACCTGAAAAGATTTATGCTACTGGTGGACTAAGGTTTTGGAAAGATGGAAGAGATGCTCCCGATATTACCTTGGGCTTATTTGATTATGCAGCATGTGACAATCATCCTGCCTTCAATGTGCAGATGCGGGTAAACTTTGTGGATGGCTCTGGCGGAGGTTCTCATGTGAAATTGATCGGAAGTGAGGGTGTTATGACTATTGGTTGGAATGGGGTGACAGTCGTAAAGAACCCAGTTAGAACCAATCCCACATATGGTGGTTGGGATTCATACGCAACATTTGCCAGCGAGCAACAAGAAGAATATAAAAAGTGGTTTATAAAAGAATACGGAAACCTTGAACAGAAGAACGGTAAGCCCACAGAGATGATATTTACAGAACCGGAAGGGTATAGCGATCATGTAGAGCACTGGGCAGGATTCGTAGATGCCATTAAGAATGGTACGCCGCTTTTAGAAAACACAACGTTCGGAATGCGCGCGGCTGGGCCTTCTCTCGCTTCCAATGTCAGTATGAAATATGGTATGCCTATTATATGGGATCCAGTGAATATGAAGATAGGTTAGTGAGTTTCTGAATAGGTTATTCCCATCTATATTGCATGCTCAGACCGAGTTGTAAAGACCATGGTTTCTGA
>CALIQO010000476.1 GCA_938044055.1 uncultured Saprospiraceae bacterium | reverse complement strand
TCTTCATTCCGATCAGCTTCTTCTGCATGTCCATCTATCTTTTTCTTTAAGATAGTTGCTCGGATTGTATTTTTTAAATCGTTGTTACTGTAATCTTTATTTCGCACTGCAGACAATAGGTCCTCTCCTTGCTGGGCATATAGACATGTGAGCAATTCTCCTTTAGGCGTAAGTCTGATCCTGTTACAGGTACCACATAATGATCTAGAGTAAGAAGGAATAATTCCACATTTATAATTTCCATCGATGAGATAGGAAAGCGATGAACTCCCTTGCTTGCCAGGTATCTGATCTACTGCAGAGAAACTATCTCTCAAGGTTGCTGCCATAGCTTGTGCATCATAATAGACGGTCTTGTTTCCATCGTCTTCATTAAAAGGCATGGCTTCGATAAATCTCACTTCGATATTGTGCTTCATTCCGAATCTTATGAAGTCAACCATCTCGTGATCATTGACTCCTTTCATCACAACCATGTTTATTTTTACGGGTATTCCTAGACGGACGCACTCAAGTATGTTAGCAAGAACTTCTGTAAAATTGTCCCTCCGCGTGATCATTAAAAAAGCGTTGCGATCTAGTGAGTCAAGTGAGATATTAAGGCTGCTTATGTCGAGTGTGGCTAGATCATCAAAGTGGTGATGTAAAAGAGAAGCATTCGTCGTAATGTGAAAAGAAGGAAACAAGGGTCTGAGTACATTAAGTAGCTTACTTATGTCCTTGCGGACAAATGGCTCTCCACCAGTCAATCGCACCTTAGTCACGCCAAGTTCACTAAAAATTGTAGCCACCCTCACCATCTCTTCATAAGAAAGCAAGTCTTCTCGTTTAGAGAAATCGATACCTTCTTCTGGCATGCAATACCTACACCTTAGATTACATCTATCTGTAACACCGATTCTTAAGTAATCGAGTGTTCTTCCGTACGTATCTACTAATTTTTCTATCATCCTATTTAGACTAGCTATTCGCAATCTACCAAAATAAAAACGGCTTGCACAATCTTATAGTGCTTCTTAGGTAAGATCTATTAGATTCCAGACATTGTTAACCAATCCGTCGATGGGTTTTTCATGAAATCCATTAACAACATATCCTTTTTCAATGGCCACATCTAATACGATGTCCTGGCAATAAGAAGCAACAGATCCGATGAAATACAAAGGCACTTTTTTAAGTACATCATCATACTGAGAAAGAACATCGTCATAAAATTGCCTTATACATGAGCTCAAAATAAGCTCCATACTTTCATACTCTCTGTTTTCTATCACGAATCGGGCATAGCTTGCTAGATAAGACGATGGAGATTCTGAAGCATTGTACAATCGTTCTTTTACAACATCTACACTCACATCATAACTTTCTTCCAACTTAGCCATTAACTCAGAAGACAACTTATTCAGGTAGTAATGTCTGAGCAATGTCCTACCTATCATATTACCGCTACCTATATCCAAGATTTGGTATCCTAAAGATGGTACGTGAAAATTAATCGCTTCACCATCGAAATAACAAGCATGACTTCCTGTGCCTAGGATAGCTACTACACATGGATCGGATGAGGAAGCATAAACCGCTCCTACTATATCTCCTCTCACATATATTTTAGTAGCTTGATTAAAATATGAGCCTAAGAATTTAGACATTTTATCGCGCCCTTTACCTTCCGCACAACCAGCTCCGAAAAAGTAAATTTCATTGATGTTAGACTGAAATCCTTTATCCAATTCAGATTGATTCAATGCAGCTATTAAGTCCTCGCTTTCTGAGTACATGGGATTGATACCTTCTGTAGTAATGGTCTGTAATACTTTTCCAGAATTATCTAAAACCCTCCAGTCACACTTAGTGGATCCACCGTCTGCAATAAGAATCATAACTATTGAATTGTATTAAAATCTTAATTCTAAGGTAGGGTAAAAATCTACATCCCCGTCATTATAGCAATAAAAGTGAAAATCATGACAATGATACGATTGATATGTTTTGTGATTCTGATTTTAAATGCACTACTTCTTCAAGGACAAGAAAGCTTAAATATTTCTGCTCTTACAGATCAGATTATTCTTATACATTATGACGAAGGATACGTAGTTCCACCAGTTAACGGAGAACCGTACTTAAGTGGACAAGTCTTGAAAAAAACACTGAATACATCTGAATCCTCTATATCAAGCAATTACTCAATTACCAGTTCCAATGATGCTAATTTCGTTTCAGCCAAAACTCCATCCCAATTATATAGAAAAACCATGGCCAATGACTTTATAGCATTATGCGATGGATGGAGTTTTCTAGATTACTATGGTGTAAATGGGTGTGACAATAGCGTAGAAGACCATGTTAAAGAGCACAGAATATACCTGGTGTTACCCACTCCTATGAAACCAGGAAACACCTATGACATCCAACTGGAGAACTTCACATATGGAGACAACAATAACTTATCATATACTTATACAATTAACAACAATTTTTCAGAAGCCATCCATGTCAACAACATTGCCTACAGTACCTCTGCCCAAGAAAAATATGGATATGTGTATCACTGGATGGGTGATGGTGGAAGTCTTGATTTAAGCGCGTACGCTGGCAACACATTTAACATTATAGAAGAGGCTACAGGAGCTTCGATGTATTCAGGAACACTTGCATTTAGAAAAGCCAGAACCAATATTGAAACCAATCAAAACATACCTAAAGAAACACCAGGTCAGAATTTTCTTGCTGCCGATGTATACGAATGTGACTTCTCTGATTTCAATACTCCAGGCACATACTACCTTAGTGTTGATGGAATAGGTAGATCCTTTTCTTTTGATATATCTTGCAATGCCCTGCGCCTACCTTTCGAAGCGTGCATGAAAGGGATATTCAAGAATAGAAGTGGTATTGCAATCGACAATCCGCATACAGAGGCTCTACGGCCTGCTCCACACAACGTGATGACAACGCCTGGTTTTTCTGGCAAACTAAAATTCTCATCTACCACCTGGTGTGAAGTGAGTGATGCAGATGCTTCCAAAGCAGATTCTGCCCTATGGACTGATGGAATCCAAGGTGATATTGAAACTGCATGGGGCTGGTATCAAGATGCCGGTGACTGGGATGCATACCTCAAGCACATGAAGGTTCCAGCCCAACTGCTTTTCACATACGAGCATTTTCCAGAAAATTTCGTGGATAGCCAACTCAGTATACCGGAGAGCGGCAACGGAATTCCTGACATAATAGATGAAGCGAGATGGCTGATTAGATTTTACAAAAGATTAAAGGATGAAACAGAAGGAAAAGGATGGACGACAGGTGGTGTCCCTGGCTCTAGAATCATGGGAGACTTATGGGGTGATGACCTCGGTGAAGAAGAATTGATCAAAGGCAGCTGGCAAGACAATGATAGAATTTGGGTAGTATCAGGTGAAGAGGTTATTATGACATACTTTTATGCAGCAACAGCAGCCCATTATGCATACCTTCTAGATAGAGACGGGTACACATATCCCGAGAATATTGATTGGGTTAAGGAAGCTCAGCAAGCATTTTCCTGGGCAGAGAACAACTACAATCCTATAGATACATGTCACGAAATAGCTCCTCCTTATTTCAGGAGTTATGCCGCAGCTTCTCTTCTTAGAGCAACAGGATCTTCCATTTATAACACTGCATATATTGATGCTATAAATGATACCGGCATAACAATTAATGACGGGATAGGTGAAGAGGAAGCATATGGCGTTTATGCTTATGCATTCGCAGATGACGCAACAGCCTCAGACAAGTTATTCGCAAGAAACCTTATACGGAGTACAGCTGATTTCATATTACTCGACATATCAGGAGATCGAGCTTGCAGATGGGCTGGAAATCCTTGGTTGCCGATGTTAATCGG
>CALIQO010000475.1 GCA_938044055.1 uncultured Saprospiraceae bacterium | reverse complement strand
GGATAAGAAGGAGGACGGAAATGGAGAATTCATGTTACAATTTAAAGCAGATATAAAAGAAGGCTGGACTGTATACTCACAGTTTACAGGTGATGGCCCAGTTCCTACGAGCATAGAATACCTAGAACTTGATGGTGCAGAACTAGTAGGAGAATCTATAGAATCTGGGCACAGAAAAGAAGGTTATGACAAGGTCTTCGATACGAATGTTATAAAGTTTTTTGCTGACAAGCCGTATCAGATTTCACAGAAAATAAAAATGATAGGCGATGAGGGCAGAGTGGAAGGATACCTCACCTATATGGCATGTGATTCAGAAAAATGCCTTCCACCTACGGATGTAGATTTTGAATTTTTGCTAGGTAAAGCAATTGCTTCTAGCGCTGGTGATCCTGGAAATGTACATGCAGCTATAGATGGAAATAGCATAAATCAGAAAATCCCATCAATAGTAGAAAGTTTAGAAAATCCGATTGGGAAGTGCGATGGACCTAAAGAAGAAAAATCAGGTTTTCTATGGACGTTTATTTTTGGATTTTTAGGAGGCTTATTCGCGCTATTGACTCCTTGTGTCTTCCCTATGATTCCTATTACCGTTTCGTTCTTTACTAAAGATACTAAGCGTTCTGGATTGACTAATGGATTGATCTATGGTGCCTCTATAATCTTTATTTATGTTACACTGGGTTTATTGATTACCATACTGGTAGGACCAGATGCCTTAAATCGGTTGTCGACTAACTGGATTGCTAATTCTCTTTTCTTTATAATATTCGTAGCATTTGCTTTTTCATTTTTTGGATTTTACGAATTGCAATTACCTAGTTCATGGATGAATAAGTCAGATAAGATGGCAGATAAAGGAGGCCTTCTAGGAATCTTCTTTATGGCATTTACGCTTGCGCTTGTTTCCTTTTCTTGTACGGGTCCTATTATCGGAACGGCCATTGTACAGGCAGCAAGTAAGGGAGAATATATAGGACCTTTTATTACGATGCTTGGTTTCTCGGTTGCACTGGCTCTACCATTCGGATTGTTCGCAGCGTTTCCAGCATGGTTAAATTCTCTTCCTAAGTCTGGGTCTTGGATGACTTCTGTCAAAGTTTTTCTAGGGTTTCTAGAACTAGCACTTGCGCTTAAATTTCTGTCTGTAGCTGACATGACTAACAACTGGGGTTTCCTTAAGTACGAAATCTTCATGGGTCTATGGATTGTGATATTTTTAGGATTAGCTGCATATCTATTTGGCTTTATTAAATTTCCGCATGATAGCCCTATCAAGAAATTATCTATACCTCGAAAGGCGATAGGAATAGGTGTTCTTGCTTTGGTTTTCTATTTAGGCACAGGCCTTACAGTAAGAGATGATACGAAGACTTATAATGCACTTACCTTGATGAGTGGGGTTGCACCTCCTGCTAATTATAACTTATTCTTGCCTTCTGCAGCAGTAGATGAAGATATAAAATCGAGGTATCCATCTTATACCAAGTGTGCCAACAATATAGATTGCTTCAAAGATTATTATGAAGGAGTTGCTTATGCTAAAGAAGTAAATAAGCTTGCGATGCTTGATTTCACAGGTCATGGCTGCGTTAATTGCAGAAAAACTGAAGAACACATCTGGGTTAAAGAAAACATCAGAAATAAGCTTAATGACGATATCGTCTTGATTTCATTATATGTGGATGACGATAAAAAACTAGATGAAGTATTGCTTTCTTCACCGAGAGAGAATAAAAAGCTCAGAAACATAGGAAACAAGTGGTCAGATTTCCAGATTGTTAATTTCAATCAGAATTCTCAGCCATTATATGTTATGATTACACCAGAAGAAGAAGTTGTTTCCCTACCTAGAGGGTATAATTCTGATGCAGAAAGTTACAATGACTTTCTGGATTGCGCGATAAATTCATTCGATGCACATAAAAATCAATAAGGTTCTCAGGAACCTAATCCGATAGTATCGCCTTGTAATAGGTAAAGAATCCTGGCTATGCCGAAGAAAATGAAAAAGCAGGGACAGCCCAATGTCCACGACGATCTATCGGGTTTCGATATTAAGATCAACGAACTCGGAGAACTAGAAAGCAGTTTCTCTGTAGATAAAATCAATGAATTCCTAAATGACAACGTCAAGGATAAAAAAATCCATGACGAAGAAGAGTAAGATATGTCATCTTATTCTCATGTAATAAATAACGGTTTTAAGTTATTTTAATCCATATCCTTTGTTTTATCTTGTCCTGTAATTGTACAGTTTATTAGTGTTAAAACTAATATCGTGCAATAGTCAATTCCATGCATTAACGACAATCCTATTCTATGTATATGTCTGTGCTTAAACGACATATGTATATGATTTTTTGTTGTATTTAATTGAATCCATTTTTAAGAAATAAAAGTTGTGCGTTTTCTTAATACTAAGCGTGCAAAAGGTAGGCTTTATTCGTAATTTTAGCCTCCCTGAGAATAACTATGAAAACTTATATCAGAGCCATATGGTATGCATTATGCATATTGCCTTGTAGCACTTATGCGTCCAACCATATTTCCTTTTCAGGAGATACGATTGCCCCTGTAATCAATGTTCCTCCTGCAGATGAAACCATAGAATGTGGAACTGTGACTGATCTGACTTCTGCTCTTCAGCAATGGTACGAGCAAGGTGGAGGCCTTGAAGCAACCGATAATAGCGGTCTTCCTCCAGTAATAATGGGAGAACCATCTTTAGAAGAAGCACAGCAATTATTTGCCTTGAGCATCGATGATAATTGTGGCAATACACAGAGCGTAACCATAAATTTCTATGCTATAGATACCTGTGGCAATGAATCAGATAGGGTAGAAGCAGTTTTTTCTACAATGGATACCCGCGGACCTACGATACTTTCTCCTCCAGATGTGGTGACCTTGTCTTGCGATGGATTTACTAGAGATTCCCTGAAGAATTGGATAGGAAATGTAGGGAATGCTGACGCTGTAGATCTGTGTGCAGAAGTAGAATGGAGACGATTCGTCTATAGAGATAATCTGGATAATGCGGGTTTTGGGATTGTAGGAATCGATACGATACCTATTCCTCAGGGAATATGTGATTGGACAGTTGATGTTTCTTTTATTGCGATCGATATGTGTGGAAACCAGAGCGTGACCACAACTTCATTTACGATTAACGACGATGCCGCTCCTTTTCCATCTACGGATATTGAAGACGTAACAGTATCGTGTGAAGAACTGGAAAGCTTGACTGTTGATTTTTTAGATTTTTGTTCTTCAGAAATTAGCATAATAGAGAACGCGGACACAATAAGAGAAGGTACTCCAGAAGATTGTTCTTTTTATAATTTTCAGATATCTAAGGAATGGGTCGTTACTGATAATTGTGATAATACGGAAACTTTTTTCCAGATGATAACGGTTGTAGACACCTTACCACCCGCTTTTATAATTGTCGATACAGTAACCATAAGCTGTGAAGACCTAGAAAATCCGAATGCTGCTTTTCTACCCCAGAACGTATCGGATTGCAGTGTTGTAAGTATCTCTATAGAAGACCAAGGGGATATGACGGGCTGCGCGTATACATTCATAAGAGAATACACCTTAACAGATGTCTGTGGCAATTTCAGTATTGCCAGACAAGTTATTAATGTTGCAGATACTCTTGCACCTACATTTCTTCAGAGACCTTTAGATTTTATTCTGAGTTGCACTTCTGACAATACAGACTTAACATTTAGCTCATGGGTCCGTAACATGGCTGATGCAATTCCCCTACAAGGTTGCGGAGGGGTAAGATCATTCGCTGCTGTACCTGGATCTTATGATCCTGCAGACACCACAAGTTTTCCAGGAATTTCGCCGGGTGACCTCGATAACAATGGATGTGGTGGAGCAATTCCAGGTTTTATATTTCACGAAATAGTAGACTTCGTTTTCTACGATGAGTGTGGCAATGTCGCAGTGGAACCAGCTATTTATGGATTAAGGGATATCAGTCCTCCTGTAATTACTTCATGCCCAGAAGATGTTACCTTGAATGTGGAGGATGGAGATTGTGCTGTAATGTATACATTACCCCCAGTATCTGGAATCGATGACAATTGTGTAGTTGCAGAGTCAATGCCTGAAATCACTTTAAGAGAAGATGTGGTTTCGGTAGATCCTGAAGATCCAGATGCACCAGTCAGATCTATACGGTTGCAATACGGGCCCTTTCCATCATATTTTTTACAGATTGTAGAAGATGGATCACTATCTATCGATTACAATTTTATTGATGGGAATGAAGTGGACGAAAGATTTATAATTATAAGTGAAACAGGAGATACACTAGGCTTCAGTCCTCTTACATCCTTAGAATGTGGAAGCGCTTCTCAGACTGTAGTTGTGGACAATGAAATTCTAGAAGCATCCATTTTAGATGATGGCATTATAACCATCATTTTATTTCCTCTTACATCAGAAAACCCTGGAGATCGAATCAATGAAATCTGCGATGATTCTTTCATAGAAGCAACACTTTCTTTTATGACCAATGCTGCTGATAACATAAACGTAGAGCTAATCATAGACGGTCAATCAAGAGGCGACCTGTCTTCTGATATGGACCAAGTATCGATTGATGCAGGTGTCCATGACGTATTGTATGTGGTGAGAGATTGTGCCCAGAACGCAGATACCTGTAGTTTTAGGATAACAGTAGAGGACGATACACCACCAGAATTGATGTGCCCAGATGATGTAACCGTAATTCTGGATGAAGAGAATTGTAACCAAGGTGTTGCAGTTCCACTAGATTATGTAGTAATGGAAAATTGCAATGGAAATGTGGTTTACAACCAGTCTTTACCTGAAACGGTAGAATCGTCCTTGCTTAATTTTTCTGAGACGGATACAGAAGGTGTGTTTACAGTAGATAATGTACAGTTGTCCTTTACAGATGGATTTTCAATTGATCATATAGACAAGGGCGGATCGCTGGAAGTTTCTGTTGTCGGAGATTTCAATGATGAAGGAGAATTTTTTCAGATACTCGATGAAGATGGAATTCCACTCGGACAGATAGGTTCTTCAGATGGAGATGGATGTGTAACACTTACAGAGAGGTTCCCGATAAGTAAATCTCAGATCAACGATTGGTTGTCTGATGATGGTGTAATAAAAATTTCATTCATAAGTAATCAATCTTCTCAGGTAGAAGGAGGTGGAATCAACCCATGTATAGACCTGGTAGAAGAAGGAGTTGATTTTATGAGTTCTCTCAGTGCAACCTTACGATATACGGATGCTATTATTTCTTATTCAGTAGATGGAGCATCTATAATTGAAGAGACAATGACTGCTGTCGGCGACGACACCTTATTCTTAGATCTAGAATCAGGATTGAATACTGTTTCTTATCTAGTTTCAGACCAGCTGGGCAATACTGGAAATTGTTCTTTTACTATTTCAGTATCTGATACAATAGCCCCTGTTGTTTCTTGTAAGAATGCAGTAATATTTATAGACCCTTCGGGCAATGAAGATTATACCTTGACAGCAGAAGAAATAATTGTAGAAGGAACAGATAATTGTGGAGTAGAAGGATTTACCATAAACCCTCAAGTTTTTTCATGCGCAGATATAGGAGAAGAGATAACGGTTAATCTAACTATCAGTGATGAAAGCGGTAATACTTCCACTTGTGCAAGTCTTGTTGTACCCAGAACGGCATTAATAGAACCTGCTTTCTCGGTGGGCCTATGTGACAGCGACACCTTAAAGTTATTCGCTAATCCTCCGCCTTCAGATGTTCCTAATAACTACACTTACTCTTGGACAGGTCCTAATTTTTCTTCTATGCAAGAAAACCCTGTCATATCTGGAGCAACATCAAGTAATAACGGAACATACATTGTTGAGATAACTGGATTCAATGGATGTGTTTCGACAGGATCAGTCGATGTAGTTGTAGATGAGCTGACAGAACCTTCTCTTGAGAGTTCTTCTCCACAAGTGTGCGTAGGCGATGAACTTGTATTGTCAACTAGAGGTCAATCTGGTGAGATTATGTATGAGTGGTATGAAGGAACTTTTCCTAATGGCCTATTACTTGAAACTACAACTTCTCCATCCTATGCACTGACTCCTGTATTAGGGTCACATAGATATTACTTGATTATAAATAAGGGTGATTGTGTGACCAACCCGTCTCCTATGACAATTGTAGATGTGATAGACATACCCGAGGCAACTGTCAGAGAAACATTCGTTACAGTCTGTGAAGGAGAAGACATCGTGCTTGGTACCGATATAAATGGTACTGGTTTTTCATACTTATGGCAAGGTCCAGATAACTTTATGTCTTCTGAACAGAATCCAGATACTATAAAAAATGCTACAACTACTAATGCTGGCGATTATAGCTTAGTCATACAATTAAGTGGTTGTGCACCGGATACAGCATTCGCTCAAGTTGCAGTATTTAGCACTCCTGTTAGACCGGAGATAACCTCTGGGGAAGTTTTCTGCGAAGGGAATAGTATCGTCTTGACTGTTAATAATGTCCCCAATGCTGATTTATATATGTGGTATCAGAATGGCGTATTAAGATCCACTACCCCTGTTAATAGTTTGGTGTTAGAAAATGCAACTTCTTCTCTTGCTGGATCGTGGACAGTAGAAGTTACAGAAGGCCCTTGCTCTTCAGAACAATCAATAGAACAGAATATAATTGTAGAAACGGAATTGCTAATCAGCGCAGATAATAATGGCCCTGGGTGTGATGGAGATTCTATCCAATTGTCTTCTTCCTTCGTTCCAGGGGCTATGTACATGTGGACAGGACCAGGAGGATTTACTAGCGATGTCCAAAACCCGATGATTCCTGCACTGCAAGGAGACTATTTCGTTACTGTTACCACAGAATCTGGTTGTAGCGGTGAAAATACAACAGCGGTTGCTGTTACGTTACCTCCAGAAATTACTGCATTAAGTTCGGATGCATTAGAATGTATGGATGGAGAATCTGCAGTCACCTTCTCACCTTCTGTATTTCCTCAAGGAGAATACCAAGTATCATGGACTGGCCCTGGTGATTTTACATCCACTGATCTCAATGCCTCTATTCCTAATTTTACTTCTGAGAACAATGGTGTATATACTCTGATAATTTCTGATGGCCTGTGTGCTTCGGATCCATTTACGATTGAGATTGATGTGACAACCATTCCAGATAAGCCTATCCTAGAAGGAAATAACAACTTCTGTGTTGGCGATGAACTTACAATAACTACGGGAGAAGTTCTCAATGCATTAAATTATATATGGACAACACCTCAAGGTCAGCGGGTTACTGATATACCACAACTTGTAATACCAGATTTAGAAGTTGAAAATTCTGGTAATTATTCCTTGCAAGTACAGGTCGGAAATTGTCGTTCTTCTTCCAGTGATCCTATAGATGTATCTATTGCATCTATTCCTATTGAACCTACTATAAGCAGCAATGTTCCAGTATGCCCAGGTGATACAATTTTTCTTTCTGCAACCAATATTCAGGATGTAGTATACAGTTGGTCGGGGCCAAATAATTTTACCTCTAGTGAAAGAGAACCCTTTATAGATGGAGTATCAGAAGAGAATGAAGGAGAATATATTGTATCGGTCCAGAGAGAAGGTTGCGTACTCGAATCTCAACCATTTAATTTACGACTTGCTGATGTTCCTAGAACTCCTGTTCCTGAAGCCAGCAGTATTTCAGAATGCAATACATCGGATGCGTTTATAGAAATCTGTTTTGATAGAGCAAGTAATACAGAGCTTGTTTTATTATCAGCAGATGATATAGAGATCGCTAGGTCTACATCTGATTGCATTGTTATTACTGACTTATCCATATTTACTTCTGGCAGTAACAGTGTTAAAGCTGTAAGTGTTATAGGAGGATGTAGTTCGATACCATCATCG
>CALIQO010000474.1 GCA_938044055.1 uncultured Saprospiraceae bacterium | reverse complement strand
CTGTATATAATGGTAATGGGATTTTTAAATTCGTGGGCAATCTGCTGAAACCACATGTTTCTACTCTTCATAAGGAGTTCTGCATTCTTCTTATCAGCCTCAGCTACCTTCCTTCTTAATTGTAGTTGATAGAATGTATATAAAGCAGACAAGAACAGCAAGAAATACAATAGGTATGCAAGTGAGGTCCTGTACCACGGAGGAGTGAACTTAATATGAATGGGCACATACTGCACCTCCCATTCATTCTGTACATAAGCTTGTACAATTAATTCTTGATTGCCATAAGGCATATCTGCAATGATGATTTCACCAGAATTCTGACTAGGAAACCATTTTGAATCAGCAGAACCTAACTTATAACGCATAAGAATTTCTTCTGGTTCTAAAAGGTGGGGAACTGAAAACTTAAAACTTATAGCGTCCACTTGATAAGGAACTTCGATGTGAGGATCCATAGCATGATCCACAAAATGTAAGGTTGAATTTTCATCTGCAAAAGCAGTATAAGATTCCCACAAAATGTTTGGTACAGAAGAGATGTCTCTGTTGACTTCTTCTGGCAAAAAGGCGTGTAATCCTGCATGTGATCCCATCCATATTCTTCCGTCTTCTTCTTGCATGATCGATGATAGCATCATGGCATTGCCATACAACCCATCCTCAACAGTGAAGTTCTTGAAATATCCTTCTTCAGGATAAAAGACACAGATTCCATGACTAATGGTTCCCATCCATATTCTGCCTTTGTCATCGCTGGTTATGCTTAAGATTTTATCATCAACCATACGGTCGTTCCTTGTATAGGATTTAAATGAATTATCCTCTTCCTGAAAGAGGTTTAGTCCTCCATCTGTCCCGAACCACAACCTACCTTCCCGATCCTGATGGATCGCTTGAATCAAGCTAGAAGAGAGTGATTTAGAATCCTCTGGGCTAGATGTATACCTCTTAACATTAAGTTTCTTTCCTGACTTGATGGATTCCACGTCATCTATTCTTAAAAGCCCTTGGCTCATCGTGCCAATCCACAATCTATTCTGATCATCGATAAGATGATCTATGATTCCTGGATTCTCTATTCCATAACTTTCTATTCCTAAATTAAAGCAATCGCCATCATCTATCTTATATACAATTATATCGTTCCAAACAGATAGAAATAATCGATTCTGAAAATCTTCCGATATCTTCCACGAACCTCTACCAGAACTATCAAGGCAAGAAACATCAATTATCTGCAATGCATCATTGTGTTCAGTCGAAGTTAACAATGCACTGGCATCATCCTTACTTCCTAAGACGTATACCTTTCCATCACTTCCATAATGCATTGGAGCTTTTGCCATGTTAGAAATCTTTTTAGGGCAATCTTGATTTCCTTTTTTCCAATTGTAGATTCCTGAAGAAGTACTAAACCACATGTGCTCACCAGCTATGATAACCTCTCTTGTATTCTTAGAATCAAAGTCACATGCAACAAGGTGTGGATCTTTAAAAGATTTCAAAACAGCAAGCGATAATACACGTTGGTCTGTTCCTACAATCAAGTTTCCTTTATCATCTGGTAAGATATTGATTATGCTTTCTCCTGGATAAAGGGTGAATTCATTCTTACTAAAATCAATCTGTTTCGCGAGTATTCCTTCTTTAGTCATAAGAGCCAGTCCATGCATTGTAGCGATCCAGAAACCCTCTTCTACATCTGCACCGAAAAACGGACTTGAGTGAATAAGCGTGGATGACACTATGGGCAATTCTAAATCTTTCTTAATCCACTTACCTTCTGATCGTCTTGCATAAAACAATTTCTTATCGCTATAATAATAGAGCGTATTTTCATCTATGCACTTAAATGCTTGAATAGGAGTATCCTTAAAAAAATGATCTGATACACTTAATTGGCTTGGATACAAAAGATAGATACCTTCTTGACCTGAAATAGCAATTTTTCCAGAAGGGGTCGTATCCATATAATCTGGAGAATAAACAGGAAAGCTCTTCCATTCTCCAAAATTACGATTATAAACATGGATACCGCTATCTGCAGAAACCCATAATATACCTCTATCATCCCAATGAAAATTGTACAACTGCCTCATCTCAGGTACATTCTGAGATATAGAATCCATGGGCGTTATACGCATATTACTTAAATCAAGAATATCGATTCCTTTTCCAGTCACCCCTAGATACATCCATCGATCATCGACAATTTCTAGACATGTTATCCGGTTACTTCTGATCGTATATCCTTCTTGGTTAGAATTATATGTAATGGTTTTATATTCTTTTCCATCTAGATAATTCAGCCCATATTCTGTTGCAACCCAGACTCTACCCATGGTGTCAACTGCAATATCCCAGATGGTCGTATTAGACAATCCTTTCTCTATTCCATATGATCTTATATTATAAGAAGGCTGTGTACAGATACTGTTGCTGAGGAAAATAAGCCCTATAACCAATATATTTTTCAATGAGTGAGAGGTTTGTAATATTAAGATATGAAATTACAGGATTCTTCATTCAATTTGATAACAATCTCTATGAACCGACACCTTTTTCGAGTGAAAGGTACATTATGGATTCTCAATACAATTCTCACTTAGCTGCCTACATAAGAAGATATAAGTACAACTTGTTGATTAAGGAGACACTTTGAAATTTATAATTACTAATTATTCAATGGTATTATCCATGCAGACATTTTAGAAGCATAAAGGTTTTTAAACTTGTGGTTATTATTCACTTCGTGGGCATCTAGAGGTTCTATCACGGGAGTCATATTTAACTGATTGTATTTAAGGTACGCAACATCCTAAATATAGGTGCCTCTATTTCATTCTATGTGGCTTTCTTGTTAATGGACTTTTACTGTCCCGATATTAAAATGTAAAGTATGCAACGTAACCACCAATTATCGCTGCGCATACTGTTCTTCCTATCTATGTGGATGGGTGGACAGCTTATGGCGCAACAGACTATTTCAGGAACTGTAATCGATAGTCAGTCAGGAGAAACCCTTATAGGCGTCAATGTCTATGTGCAAGGTTCGACTGACAGAGCTACCATCACCGACCTCAATGGGAATTACTCCATTGAGGCTTCACAAGGAGAAGTCCTTATTTTTAGTTACACTGGAATGACGACCCAGACCATCACTCTAGGAGAATCAACCCTCTTAGATATTAACATGTCATCTAATCTAGTATTAGATGAAGTGGTCATTACTACAGGGTATGGGAATCAACTAAGGTCTTCTTATACTGGCTCTGCCGCTAAGGCACCCATGGAAGAAATAGCCTTGGCCCCGAGGACCAATTTTCA
>CALIQO010000473.1 GCA_938044055.1 uncultured Saprospiraceae bacterium | reverse complement strand
TGTACCTATATCTAAGATATCGTTTTAAACCAATTGCCTGTTAACAAAATGATAAAGTACGAACTCAATCGTACTAAAACTTTCATTTCACAGATTAATCATCTATAATTGTTGTACGAACTCATTCGTATTAAAAATATTTATATGCAGACTACCTTACAGCCTACAGAATCAGAACTAGAAATTCTACAGATTTTATGGGATCAAGGACCGAGCTCTGTGCGGTCTATAAATAACCAATTAAACGCATATCGTGAGGTAGGATATACCACTACGCTTAAGATCATGCAGATCATGACTGAAAAAGGGCTGACCTCAAGGGATACTTCTGCCAGAAGTCATATCTATAATGCGGCTGTTCTAGAATCCAACGCTAAGAACAACTTATTAAATAGGTTTATCAACAACACCTTTAAGGGTTCTGCTTCACAATTGGTCATGCAAGTTCTGGGACATGACAGCACTAGTATAGAAGAATTAGAAAAAATTAAGGCCATCATAAGTAACTACGAAAACCGATGAATATTAATATCATTAACAACGAAACATGGATAGAAGCTATATCCTTGACTGTATTACATTCGCTGTGGCAGTTTTCGATCATAGCTATCGGCTTATATATCATAAAGGATGTATTTAAAATCCATGATCCTAAGAAAAAGTATATCCTCAGCATTTCTGCTTTAGGCGTTTCTGTGCTTGCTGCACTTTTAACTTTCTATTACTATTTTAATCATTCTTCTGCCTCATCAGTTGCTGAAATATATGCAATTTCAGAATTTGTGCGCGGAGAGGGAAACAACTTTACGAACTCATCATCCTGGAAAGATGCACTCTTATTCTGGTATAGCGACCACGCTTTACAGATTACACAGTTTTGGTTTATCGGCTTCTGTGCATTTGCCGTAAGGTTATCTCTGGGAATCTCCTACCTAGGATTTATCAATCAGTCTAAGAGCCATCAAGATTTACCACAAGTACATAATATTCTTAAATCCTTGTCGACGAGGATGGGCGTAAAACATAGAATCAATGTTAAGGGATCAAGTAGGATTCAATCGCCTCTTACTTATGGTTTTCTAAACCACATCATATTGTTTCCTATAGCTATGGTTAATCAACTTTCTCTAGAGGAAGTAGAAGCTGTACTTGCTCACGAGATTGCACACATCCGGAGACACGACTGGATTATCAATATTTTTCAGAATATCATCGAAACCCTATTTTTCTTCCACCCAGCTATATGGTGGATGTCTCAAGAAGTACGAAAAGATAGAGAATATGCTTGCGATGATTACGCCCTTAATTATGTCTCTAATAAACTGGATTACGCTAAGACCCTCTTGAAAGTAAAAGAATTAGAATTGGGTTCCAATTATAATCTAACCATGAATTTAACTAACCATCACAAAAATGCATTTATGAACAGAATCAATAGAATACTAGGTATAGTGAACAGCAAAAATTACATCAAAGAAAAAGGAATCGCTTTTATCTTATTAACTACTGTTGCAGTAGCCTTCGCAGGAAGCGGAACATTCAATAACCACATAGACATTCCTTTTCTTCAACCACAGAAAATCGTACTGGAAAATGAAAGAACCATCACTCTTCCAGAAAGTGTAGATAAAATAGTGATAGATACCCTACCCAGTAAATCTAAGGGTAAAAGTAAAATCTCTATCAAAACCAATGGGAAGTCTTACAAAATTGAAAAAGAAAATGGAGAAATTACCAGACTGGAAATAGACGGAGAAGTCATCGATTCTGATGATTATGATAAATATCTTAATGAGATAGAAGACCTAGATATAGATATGGGCGATCATGGCAATAGTTTCAGGTTTAGAATGGGACCAGGCAATCACTGGGATGGAGACGAAATGGAAGGATTGGGTCGTGGCATGGAACGATTAAGCGATATATTTGGAGATGAGGATTTTGAATCTATGTTCGAAGGATTAGGTGGAACCATAAGTGAAATGATGGAGAAGTTGTCAGATGAAGATTTTCATTTCTTCGGAGACAGTACAGGAACTTTCCCATTCGGAGACTTGAAGATATTTAGAGATGGAGAAATGCTTAACCTAGACGGTTTAAAGGGACTTGAAGGTTTAGAAGGGCTGGAAGGATTGGAAGGATTGGAAGGATTAGAGGGTTTAGAATTTTTAGAAGACATGCTGGAAGGATTAGAAGGCATGGGAGACTTAAACATGGGTCACAGTAGAATGAGAAAAGGAAGAAAAACCAGTGATGTAATAGGAAGATCTCTCAATGAAGATGGACTTCTGAAAGTAGGAGAAGAAAATGAAATAGAACTAACTGGAAAGCACTTAAAAATAAATGGAGAAAAAATGCCTTCTAACATCTGGAGCAAATACAAAGAAATCTTTGAAGAAAACACAGGAACATATATGCATGATGATGCTTCTATCGTTTTTAAACTAGAAGGGAAAAAATTGCGCAAAGGTCTTAAAAGAATATAAAACTTAAAACCACATTGTTATGAAAAAATATTATGTCTTATTTCTACTTCTAATAGGTGGAATAGCAACCCTTCAAGCCCAAGAAGAAGAAAAAAAAGAGGTTAAGAAGAAGGTTGTAATCATTAAAAAAGAAAAGGGTCCTGATGGAAAGGTAGTTGAAAAAAGAATAGAAGCTGAAGGAGAAGAAGCAGATGCTATTCTTAAGGAGATGAAAGAAAAAGGAGAATTAGAAAACATCGATATTGAAATAGATACCGATAAAAAGATCCGAAAAGTAATAAAGACTAAAAGTACAACCATTGCTAAAACCAAAGGAATGGAAGATGGCAAAGAGGTGGAAGTAGAAATAGAATCAGGTGAAAATGATGGAAATCACAAGAGCGTTAAAATCATGATTAAATCTGACGATGGAGATGAGGTGATCGAGTGGATGGGCAATGGAGAAATGCCTGATGATATCAAGAAGGAGCTAGAAGATCGAGACATAGATGTTATTCTTAAGTCTGGAGCTAAGAAAAAATATAAAATCAAGTCTTCTGATGGAACTATGATGGAGTGGGACGGAAAAGGTGAGATGCCAGAAGAAATGAAAAAAATCATGGATGAACATGATCTCGACATCAAGAGCAGTAAAAGCAATGTGTTCTTTTTTAAAAGTGATGACGATGAAGAAGACCTACCAGAGACAACAGTAAGCCTAGGCGTTATGATTGAAGGCAATAGACTTTTAGTATCTGATTTAATAAAAAATTCTTCTGCACAGAAAGCAGGAATAAAAGCTGGAGACCGAATTACAGAAATCAATGGTTATGGTGTGCTTGATTATGGAGACTTAGTTACTGAACTTGCTAAGTTTAACCCTGACGATGAAATAGAAGTGCGCTACCTCAGAGAAGGCAAGGCATCTACAGTCAAAGTTAAGCTCCAAGCCAAAGAATAACTTCATAGCTTCGTAGCCACCAATTGTGAATGAGGTGCCGCTGAAATACAGCAGCACCTTTTTTTATTTCACTAACTTTATGGATTGTAAAACGCAATGTATGTGGACTTGCTCTAAATGAAATAGAAGGTTTAACAGAGACAATCAATCTCATTATTGTACGACTACGTCGATAGACGACTTATTCGATGGGAAGCCTGACAATCTACTTTTAGCTTTTGATCAGGT
>CALIQO010000472.1 GCA_938044055.1 uncultured Saprospiraceae bacterium | reverse complement strand
TGTCGTAGATGATGTTCTCATTGACACGACCGCTACCATAGATGCCTAAGGATGAAGTACTTTTGGTTTCTACAGGTACTACACGGAGTGCTAGCCCTTCAAGTTGAGTATTGTCATTGAGCTTAAGTAGCTTGGATTCTTGACACGTTACGGCGAAGTAAATCGGTCGGTCATAGAAATTAGAGTATATGATATCCATTACAGCTAAATCATCCTTCGTTATGTAGCCTATCCCTGAAGGGAAGGAAATGTTTATCTGATTATCTACAGGCAATCCTCTTAGAGAATTGAATAATGGACTGTTAGCAACACGAGATGAATCTATATTCATATAGAAGTTTCTGGATGGAACCAATGTCCTCCCTTGTTGCAAGTTGTCGGCTCTGCCTATAATGTTGAGTGCTTGTCCCAGCTCCATCTGCTGCGTCTCTGTCGCTTGTTGTGTAAACCAGACCTGATTACGTAATCTACCTCTCAATTGTTCTTGAGGCATGATCATCTTAATGGCTTCAGAGTTATTTACTTTTTTCCTCAATTTTTCTATGTACCAATCCACTTGGATAAGACTCAGATTTACTACCCTTACATCTGTGCGTATGCCTTCTATTTCTTGAGCATACCATAGCGGATACGTATCATTATCTCCATAAGTGAATATGATTGCATTTTCTTCTAAAGAATTAAGGAAGTTAGCAGCATAATCTCTAGCTGCTGTATGATCCGCCCTAGAGTGGTCATCGAAATTCTGGAATCCCATAACGAGTGGTGCAGTAAGAACTAACCCAGTTGCAAGGGCAGCACCTATAATACCATTCTTGCCCACTTTGTCTTTTAGGATATCGTATAGGGCAAGTACGCCCATACCTATCCATACACAGAATATCATAAAGGAACCTACTAAAACATAATCCCTCTCTCTCGGTTCGTTAGGTGGTTGATTAGAGTATATAATAATCCCTATTCCTGTAATAAGAAATAACATGAAGAGGGTTAAGAAATCTTTTCTTGATCCGAAAAAGTGAAATACCAGCCCCAGTATACCGAATATCAGTGGCAAGAAATAATACTTGTTATTAGATGGATCGGCTTTCATCGTATCGGTAATCTTATCCATGTTGTACAACTTAGCTTCGTCGAACATTTTAATTCCCGATTGCCAGTGACCTGTTCTAAGGTCCCATGGAAAATATCCCTGGTCTCCATTCTGCTTACCTACGAAATTCCACATAAAGTATCTCGCATACATCCAGGTAACCTGGTATGAAGTCATGAAGCTGATATTGTAGCTCATGCTGGGTTTCCCTTCTCCTTTTCCAGTAAGTTGCTGCTTCCATATTCTATGAAGCTGTTGCCTACCTTGATCGGAGTGTCCGATCCTAGGTAACATGATCATGTCTTTTTCATTGTAGATCACATCGAATTTTTCGTCTACAATTTCATAACGATCTCCTACTATACCATAACGATCTTCTCGATCCACTCGGATAGGATTAGCATTGTAGGTAGGTCCCTTAAGCAATGGTCTTTCTCCATACTGTTCTCTGTTGAGATATGGTACAAGTCTCATCGCATCAGAAGGAACATTCATGTTTACTGGTGTATCCGCATTGGCCCTGATAACGATGACTCCTATGGTTGAAAAAGCGATGGTCGTCAATACAGCGCCTATACTTAGAAGATGCAAGGTTCTTAATCCTCTGTCTCTTGTAAATTTAATGGCAAACCAGAATATACCTCCTACAATAAGAATGGTAGGAATAAGTCCTGTGTGGAAAGGTAAGCCAAGAGAGTTGACCATGAATAAGTCAAATTTCTGCCACAATGTAGGCAATCCAACAATGATAACTTTCATTACAATTCCGATTAACGCAAATCCTGATACGATGGCTAGTAAAGATCCCACAAGATTGTGTCTTTCCCATTTCTTGAAGTAATACATCAATGCAATGGCAGGGTAGGTAAGTATAGATAATAAGTGTACCCCTGTAGACAAGCCACCTGCGAAAATGGCAAATAGCAACCAACGATCATTCGTTTCAGAATCTGACAAACTGTACCAGTGCGCTGCCGCCCAGAATGTAAGGGCAGTAAAGAACGTAGACATGGCGTATACCTCTCCTTCTACAGCTGAAAACCATATAGAAGAACTAAAGGCGGTTGCAAGTCCAGCCGCAATCCCAGCACCCATAAGGGCATATTCTCCTCCTTGGGACACTTCACCATTTCTGCCTACCATAGCAATTCTTCCGAAGATCATGGTAATCCATCCGATCATTACGGCTGCCAGTGAGGTTAACATACCTGACATGAGGTTCACCGCAAATGCGATGTGGCTCGGATTATCCGAAACAAGATCCGCTACTCCAGCGAATAACCTACCTATCAGTAAGAAAACAGCTGCACCAGGAGGGTGTACTACTTGAAGTTTATGTGCTCCTAGGATAAATTCTCCACAATCCCAAAGGCTTCCTGTTTTCTCAACAGAAAAGAGATACACTAAGAATGTGATTACGAATATGACAAGGCCTACGATGTTTCGGCTGTTCTTAAAGAATTGCATAGTACTCAATTGATTGTCGCAAAAGTAATAAACTTACTTCTACTAAACGGTATGCGACCATATATCTTCATATGTAGCGGTGTTAATGATATGTAAAAGGAGATATCGATGCTTAAAGGAAAAGAATTATCGATGTATAGTCCTGATTTACAGTCGTATACATATGTGATTGACAAATATCAACTGAATTATACGTTGAATAACTAAAAAATACGTTATACTTGTATTATGATTAAATACTTTGTGATAATTTCTATTCTCTTATTTATACCTCCCACTATGGGTGCGCAAGACGTATCTCAAGCAGAGAAATATATGAGGAATCAGGAGTATAAGAAAGCCTTAGATATATATGAATCATGTATAGATAAAGATTCTACGGAGTACAATTGTATAGAGAAAGCAGGGATGGCAGCATATCATCTCGGACAGACCAGAAAAGCTAAAGAGTACTTTCACCTTAATGAGAAACATCCTACTTATTTTAAAAAAGCATCTATTCAGTTAGCAGCTATATATGAAAGCCAGGAGAATATTCCTCGCGCCACGAAATACTATTCCATATTAAAAGATTCGTTTCCAGATAATTTTCTCTACTACAGAAAACTAGCTGTACTGTATGATAGAGCGGATCTGGTAGATGGTGCACTGGGATTTTACACGCAAGCACTCGAATTGAATCCAGAAGACATAATTACCATAAGAGGTATGTCTAATATCCTGATAGACAATGCCAAGCATGCCGAAGCAGACAGCCTTTTACAGATAGGGCTAGAAAAGGACAGCTTACACATTGGTTTAAATCTGCTCAAGGCTAAAAACCATTACCGTCAGAAACAGTATCCTGAAACGGTAGAAGCTTTAGAATATACAGATAGATGGACGGACCTCAATAACTATTATAACAAGATGCTTGGTTATTCCTATCTACAGATAGATTCAGTAGATCAAGCGATATATCATTTAAGCCTGTCATTGGTCAATGAAGGGAATCCAGAATTTGCCCATTACTACTTAGGAGTAGCATATGAGAAGAAAGAAGACATGAAAGAAGCCGTCTTCCATTTGCGTAAAGCAGTAGATGAAGGTACGTCTAGAAACCTAGACCTATACAATCGCATACTGGGAAAAATTCTAGATGATGAAGGAGAATCCAAGGAATCCATCAAGGCGTATGAATGGAGCTATCGATACAATCCAGATCCTGTATTGTTGTTTTACCTAGGAAGGGCATCAGACAAGTATTATAAGGACAAGAATATAGCAATAAGATATTATCAGCGATATGTTAAGTCTAAGCATGTTAATAAGAAATACAAGGATTACAGTAAGCAACGGGTTCGATACCTGAAAGAATTAAACCACCAGCAAGCAACCAACAATGAATAAGTTAATGCACTACATATTGTTATCAATGATCTTGTTCTGTGCATGCGGCCCTAAAGTAGAGTCTACACCTGTTCGTATTTATGATATGAATGAGGAACAAAATCGGCCCATCTTAGAAGAACTAGATAAATCACACGTTGCCTTGCTTGAAGCAAAAGAAGAGGAAGGA
>CALIQO010000471.1 GCA_938044055.1 uncultured Saprospiraceae bacterium | reverse complement strand
AATTCGGTTTTAAGATTTTCGGTCTTGTCTGGAGTCCTGTAAAGTTTAGGTACAAGAGATGGCTGGGTTTATACAAGGAAGCTGAAAAATTGCTTTATGTCAATCCTGGATTCGGATTGCTGGGATTTCCTGGCAGGGTAGGGATGTGGCCTGAGATTACGGTTTTTACCTTGCGTAAAGGTTAGCCGAATTTATTTAGATATTCGTTTATAATTCCACTTAATTCATCAGCTTTATCTACGACCATAAAAAAGACTTACAGTTTCATATCATAAGGTTTATTAGCAGAAAAAGCGAACCATAGATTTGTGTTCCATAGTTCGCTTTTGCTAATCTCTTATATTATCGAATCAATTTTTCTTAGGATCAAAACCGACTGGTCGTTTCCATCTTACCGGAGGAGCAGGTTCTGGCTTCATATTGAATTCTTCTGTCTTTAACATATCCATGGCTTTCTTTACAGCTGCTTCAAGCTGTGGATCTTGGCCTTGTAAAACAAGTATAGGTTCCTGGATCACTTCTATGTCGGGCGCAATTCCTTCTCCTTCTACAGCCCAGTTGCCATCGGCATCGAAGAATCCTCCCCTAGGTGCAACCATCCTTCCTCCATCGATGAAAGGAGGCGTATCCCATGTTCCTACCAATCCACCCCAGGTTTTAGTACCTACAAGTGGTCCGATGCCTTTAGCATGGAACATATATGGAAGAAGATCACCTCCAGATCCTGCGCGCTCATTGATTATCATAACCTTAGGTCCCCATATTCCAGAGATGGGTGTCGTCCATGGGCGCTTGTCTCCCGCCTTAGAATTAAAATAACCAAACAAAGTTCTAGACATCACATCGATCATATAATCAGCAGCCGATCCACCACCATTGTTTCTTTCGTCGAGGATGGCTCCTTTCTTTTCTTGCTGTGAAAAGTAATATCGATTGAAATAAGAAAATCCTTGTCCTCCAGTATTCGGAATATATACATAGGCTAGTTTACCTCCAGAAAGTTCATCTACCTTGCGGCGATTCCCTTCTATCCAATCGAATCTTCTCAATTGAAATTCATTACTTATGGGCTTGACCATGATCTCATGAGAACCGGCCATAGAAGCAGAAGCATTTACTGTAAGGGTAACATTCTTTCCTGCTGTCATCTCGAACAATTCATACGGATTCATATTATCCGTTAATTCTTCATTGTCAACGGCTAGTATATAATCTCCTTCTTTTACCTTAAGACCAGGTGTAGCTAGTGGAGCTTGTACGGATGGATTCCAACTTTCTCCTGTATATATTTTCTTGATTCTATACCTGCCTTGATTTTTTTCTAAGTCGCAACCCAGCAATCCTATAGACACTCTTTCTATATCTGGCATGTCTCCCCCTGATACATAAGAATGTCCGATGGCAACTTCTCCACTCATAATATCTACAACATAGTTGAGATCACTTCTATGCCTTACATGATCTATCCATGGCGCGTACCATTCATATACTTTATCCCAAGGGGCACCATGTACATTATCTACGTATAAGAAGTCTCTCATGTGTCTCCATCCTTCCTTGAAAATCTGGTGGTATTCTTGTTGAGGATTGACTTTTATTCTTACGTTGGTATTGATGGCTTTCACAGACTTTCCAGGCTTGCTTGCTGTTCCTGCAATTTTCCAGCTTGAGCCTTGACGATATAGCATGTGTTTTCCGTTACTGGAAGTAGTACCCGCCATTATAGAAGATAGAAATTCTGAAGCCTCGTTTTCTTTATGCGTATACTTATGTAAGGAAGCACCATTGTCACCTATCTTAATCACAAAGACACTGTTTTCAGGGCCTCTCACAAGACCATTGTAATTTCCTGAAGGCATGTTGAGGGCGACTATTCTCCTGGCGAAATCAGTAGTCGTTACGACAATATTTTTATCTGTATCTTCCTCTTTTTTATCTTCCTTCTTTTCATCTCCTTTTCCTTTCTCTTTATCCTTATCCTCTTTCTTATCTTCCTTAACTTCTTCATCATCGCTTTCAGGAACTATGGGAGATGGATTTTCAGCATCTAAGACCAGTGCATATAGATTTCTACTGATAGACGGATCGTAAGAACTCATATCTAACCATCCAGAGTTAAGGCCATAATCGGTGGAGGCTAGAAAGTATAAGTATTTTCCACCGACGTCCCAGGTAGGCGTAATTACATCTGCTCTTGAGTCGGTAACCTGATACTTCTGTCGTGTGTCTACATTATATATGAAAGCTGCCTTGAAGTGGTTGTCCAGCTGGCGTGAATAAGCAATCCATTTTCCATCTGGAGACCATGTCGGATTAAGTGTACGATTAGGATGAGCATATCGATCTGTATCAACCTTTATGGTGCTTCCTGAAGATATGTTGAATACCCATACATTATAATCTGTATCAGTATATACGATGTGTTTTCCATCCGGCGACCATTCTGGTGTATAGTAAAATTTCTTTTCTGCAAGATTATAAGCTTTTCTGTTGCTGCCATCTTGGTCTGCTAGTACCAATTGATATTCTCCACTTTCATCACTGAAGTAAGCAATCTTGTCTCCATCTGGTGACCAAGAAGGAGCTCTTTCTGCGGCAGTAGAGGATTGAGTCAGGTTTCTAAAACTACCTTTCTCTTTAGGGAAGGTCAGTATATCACCTCGATATTCTACGATGGCTCTTTTGCCATTAGGCGAGAGGTAGGCATTGCTTAACTGGCCGCTATTGACTCTTTCCCACCTGTCTCTTGCAAAGTTCATGTCTCCCTTGACATGGATTTCTACTTGAGTGGAAGCTCCAGTAGCCGTATTTAAGAGGTGTAAATATCCGCCTTGCTCATATATGATATCTGTACCATGGGCATCTAGACTTTTCACGTCATATTTTTTATGACTTGTATGTTGTTTTTCTTCTCCAGTTGTGAGGTTATAAGACCATATATTAGAAGCATAATCTCTTTCTGATAAGTAGAAAACTTCTGTTCCTACCCATACAGGATCTAAGTGTCTTTCTCCTGTAGGTTGAGGTGTTCTAGTTAATTCTTTAGTAGCCATGTTTACAATCCATATAGGCATGGCTTGTCCTCCTCTGTAATTTCTCCATTCTGGATCCCATGAAGTAATCGGAACATAAGCGATGTGATTCCCATCAGTGGATAATTCTCCATAGGCGGCTCTAGGGATATCCATGGCAGCAGGCATTCCTCCTTGCGGGCTTATGGTATAGAATTTATTGGTCTGGGTGGGTCTTCCTTCTCTTCCGGATCTGAAAATGATTTTACCATCGGAAGTCCATCCAGTAACGAAGTCTCCTCCTGGATGCCATGTTAATCTTGCTGGTGATCCACCTTTTGAGGGCAACAAATACACGTCTGTATTTCCATCATATTGTGCGGTGAATGCGATCCATTTTCCATCAGGAGAAAAATGAGGACTAGATTCTTGCCCTTCGTTAGAGGTAAGTCTGGTTGCATCGCCACCATCCCTTGGTGCTATCCACAGATCATTTGCGTAAGCGAATACCACAGCATTATCAGATAGCGTAGGCTGTCTCAATAACTGAGTTCCTTGAGCATGAGTATCTGCCTTAAAGGCAAATGTGCAGAATAGTAAGACAGTGAAAACGTGGTTCATATCAATTCGTTTTTTTAAGGTAAAAATGATGGCTTAAGATAAAACTATTTATCCGAAACATAATCAATTGCCAAGTCTAGAAGTGTGTGAATTGTCGCCATATCTATATCACCCTCCAACGATACCCGATAAGCAGCCATTCTCCTTCTTTCTCCAGCTTCCAGAGAAGGATGATTTAAGTCCTGGCCATCTATAAACCCTAAGTATGGCTCGTCTGTTAATTTATCTATCCATATATAACAGACTCTTTTTTTCTTGTATCGATATGTAGGCATCTTGTATTCCCAGGTTTCCGAAATATCAGGAGAGTACTGGCAGACGATAGATCGCAGGGATGCAATTGTAGACCGCAAGGGTTCAGAGTGATAAAAGAAGAAACTATCTAAGTCGTTTAACATATAAATAAAATATATATTTGAATATATATAAAACTACGATAATGTGCTTTAAACCCTACAAAGCTTGAGAAAAAGTAAGTATTATAAGATAATTATTGGAATGATTGGATATCTAAGCTTAGGCGCTCAATCACCTGGAGAGAAATTATTCGATACGTCATATGTACATGAAATCTATGTATACTTCGAGCAAGATGATTTCTGGGATGAATTGACAGAAAACTATGTTACAGAATTCGATATTGAAAAACAAAAATTAATAGATGCAACATACCTTATGTGTGATGTTGTCATCGATGGTGTACGTTATGATTCTGTGGGGATAAGACAGAAGGGGGTTGCCTCTAATCAGTTTTACCCTTCCGATAAGAAGCCTTTAAAGTTCGATGTAAATGAATTCGTGAAAGGAAAAAAAATTGACGGGCTTAAGAAATTCAACCTTGCTAATGGTTTCGGCGATCCGAGTATTCAGAGAGATTTTATAGGCTATGAAGTATTTAGATCCCGAGGCATACCAGTTCCTAGAGTTTCCTATACCAAGGTATTTTTAAACGATGAGTTCTGGGGGATTTATGCCATCATAGAACAGATAGACAAGACTTTCGTGGGTCAGAGATTTAGCGATAACGATGGCAATCTATACAAGAGCACGCTTGCTTATAATCATACATATGAAGGAGATTCAGCTTCTGACTACAACACCTTCTATGATTTAAAGACCAATGAAGAAGAGAATGATTATGGGGACTTTATAGACTTAATTAAGATGATTGACTTGTCAGATGATGAAACCTTCCGTGATTCCATTGACAAGATTTTCGATGTAGAATCCTATCTTAAGATTGTGGGTATAGATGTCGTTTTAGACAACTGGGATGGGCATCTTAATAGAGGAAGGAACTCCTATATTTATAATAATCCTGATGACGACAGACACTACTGGATTCCGTGGGATTACAATCTGTGCATGGGAGCATCGACTTCTGGTTTCGAAAGGGTGGAAATAGGAAATATCAATCCAGACGATCTCAATAATTGCAATACTATAAAAAATGGCACTTCTCCCTATCCAGTAGATGATCCTGTCTTCGCTAAGGTGGTGGAAGAGATAGAATTCTGTTGTATAGGAACTTGGGAAGATTTCTGTCAAGAAAGATACGATGAAATCGCGCTAGGG
>CALIQO010000470.1 GCA_938044055.1 uncultured Saprospiraceae bacterium | reverse complement strand
GACTTTAGGTAGTCTCATTGCGTGTGAAGGTTCTGCTGGAGGAACAACTAGAAATCCTACAGCTATGGTAGACGGACTTGAACTGACTGAATCCCTTCCGATGGATGGATCAACTTACATACTTGTCATTGCTACAGAAGGTCAAGGAAGTCTCTCTCTTACAGGAAATCTATCAGGTACTGTACCTGTTGAGTTATCAAGACTCAGTGCAGTTGCTGGAACTTCTTCTATCGAAGTGTTCTGGGAAACAGCTTCTGAAGTAAACAACGATGGATTCGAATTGATGCGATCTGAAAATGGCGTAGATTTCGAAATTTTACACTTTATTCCTGCTAAAGGAAATGGAACAGGTGCACGTTATGCATACAATGATGAAGATGTACGTAAAGGAATCACTTATTACTATCAACTAAAGCAGTATGATAACGACGGTCAAGTTGATTTTTCTGATATAGTAAATACCAAGATAGAAACATCCACAGATTACATGGTATATCCTAATCCAGTATTATCTGGACAATTAACAATACACGCACCTGCCTCTGAAACAACTCAATTGAGAATATTCAACACCAATGGTCAATTGATTTACAATGAAACCATTACAAGTAAGCACTCTATCTTGAAAACGATAGATGTAAACCTAAACAATGGTGTTTATATTATCGAAATGAGAAACAATAAATCAGAAGTAATGCATGTAGAAAAGCTGGTTAAGATGTAACTTTTAATTGTTGTTAAAAATAAAAAAGCTGACTTGATTACTCAAGTCAGCTTTTTTTATTGTGGGTGTGAATCACTTTAATTTAAAAAGTCATTTCAACCAATATAATCATTTCTCCCGTTAACTTGCTTGGCTTTCATCTTTCTTTTCCTTACCCCAGAATGATTGTACTGGTAGGTGTAAGGCTCTCTTATGTATTTCTTTGTAAGGATTGATAATATTGGGTCTAGTTGTATTTTCCAAAACCTGAATATCATATATTTCATCTACACTCATTTCATACGTTAATTTACCAACTACTGTACCTGTAGGTAAATAAATGATGTAGATCATCGCTTTATTAGCAGATTCAGGAATATCAAGATGCCTGAATGTACTACTACTTTTTCTCAATTTAGAAGTTGCTACAAAAACGTAATCACCGGTCCGACACATACCTCTTACAAACCCAGGGAGGTTAACAACATCTTCTACATGCCCATTCTCAGGATCAATACTTATCAGTTTCTGAGCTGCAGACAATAAGCAATATAGTTTTCCATCATAGATCCTGGGCGTATGCGGCATAGCGAGGCCCTCCGCAACGATTTCATTGCTCTCTATATCCATAAGTATACCTGCCTTGGTTATATCTTTCCTCCAGGCATGCCTTTCATCTCCTTTACCTAGAGCAGAAATGTATTTCGGTTCACCATTCTCCATAGCAAGTCCATTGAGGTGGCACTTATCTATAGGGTCAAGTGTGGATATAAAATGAGGTTTCCACTCTGGTTGAAAACTATATTCATCTGAAATTGAACATAAGCAGGAGAATAACGTATTTACGGCCCAGAGCTTCCCATTGTTACCAAAATGTAAATCGTGGGCATCCATAAAACCAGTATAAAAGGTTGATCTAGGCATCCAGATCTCATCATATACACCTGGTTTTAAAGGATAACTTGCCGCTAGATCTTTGGATTTCTTAAGTACTATTACCTCTGTTGCTGTACCTACTGCCATCTTGTCTCCACTAATAGTGAATCCCATCGGTCTCTGAAAATTTCTAGGTAGCTGCACTAGAAAGTGGTCATCCTTAGGGGAGATAAAAAGAATCTTTCCTGCTTGGAAAGTACTGATTGCTAAAGTCATATTTAGCTTTCGCAGTAATTCCGGAACTTGTGGTGTAAATGAACAAGAAAACGGAGCAAGCTCCTTTCTTTTATTGTCTGATTTATTTTTATTCTCGTTTTCCATAGGCAAAAAAAAAGCTACCATCATGAGATGGTAGCGATTTATTAGAATTTATCTTTATTTTACTTTACAGTTATAAACTGTGTTCTAGCTCGGTTAATTTTCATACCTAATGCTGCTAAGGTTTCTTTAGTATTCGGATCAGCCATCATAGCTCTCGCAGCACTCATGTCTGTTACTTGGTATAATATATATGCCATTCTATTTCCTGCTCTAGGTCTAGATATATTTATGATATCCATCCCGTTCTGTGCAAACGTATTCTTATCAAATGAAGCAAACCAAGTATCAAAATCTTGCACTCTATAAGCTCCCATCATATATTCTCCATTAGACGAATCACTTGTATCAGAATATACTTCATTAAGAATCAAAGGAGTTATTGACTTTACTCCGTATTTCTCCATATCTGTTGGATTCCTAAAAGTTCTAAAAAAGCTTTTAAGTTTCTGATCCTGGGGGACTGAAAACAATAGGACTTCATTTCCTTTAGATGTAGTAGAACGCATATATAAGTCAAGATCATACTGCGATATTGCAGCATTTAACTCTGAGTCTTTCAATGCAGTTTCATACAATCCTTGATCCTCAATATTAAAAAACAAAGCCAATGTCTTACCTGTAGAAGATTGCTGAGCATCAAGTCCGATGCTGAACATCAACATAATTGTTACAATTGCTGTAGAACTTTTAGCCCACGTTTTTCTTCTTGATCTCAATGAAACCAGACCGAATATCGATGTAAACAAACCCAAAACAATAATACCCCATTCTGAAAGGGTAGGTACAGCTGCAGCTGGAGGTCCTACATTCTCGAGGCAGATTAAATCACCACCAGGTCCTGGATCACGTCCAATAATTAAATCAATATCTCCATCACCATCAAGATCTCCACATTCTGGATCTAAAAATGTCTCGGAAGTCGCTGTAAAATCCGCAAAAGGATTATCAGCTCCAGTCAACTCTGTAAATTCAGGCATTGTTGCCGAACCAGTATTTTCCCAGAAAAATAAATTTCCTTCATAATCTCCAGTTCCTGCATTATAATAATTTGCTCCTAAGACAAGATCTAAGTCACCATCATAGTCGAAATCTGCTAAACAAGGAGCTGCATATATATATCCTTCATAACTTCCTATAGCTCCACCGTAATGATCTACATATCCTCCCCCAGCTGCCGGCAAGTAATAAACATAACTTAAATATGGAGATGTATCAGAATTAGGGGCCCAGTAAACTCCGTATTTTCCACCAAAAATTAAATCCTCATCTCCATCGCCATCTAAGTCTGCCCATGTAGGGTTCCAATCTTCGTAACTTCCTAAATAATATGTTGTAGTTGCAGGATTAGTAAACATAGGATTCATTGCATCTCCTGTATTCTCGAAAAATAGTAGTTCGCTATCTTTTGCACCCATCCATAAATCTTCATCTCCATCGTTGTCCATATCAACAAATGATGGAGAGACTTTACCTCCATAATAATCAAAAGTATATATATTACTAAAAGGATTATCCATTCCAGTCTGTTCCACAAAATTAGGTGTGGTAGCGTCTCCTTGATTCTCAAAAAATCTTAAGTATCCATAATATCCATAATAGTATGCAGCGTCACTAACTAATAAGTCTAAATCACCATCTCCATCTATATCTACTAATGCGGTTGACGCTCTCTCGTATGTTGTTATTCCGTCTACATAAGTGCATGGGTCAAAAGATACTAAGTCTAAATCAATGCCTTGAGCATCAACTGTTGATCCAGGAACAAGCATGGCGCCTAAACCTGCAAGAACACCTGCAGTTCTTCCTATTTTTTTACTTAGGACATTAAGTTTTTGGATTTTTTCTAACTTTTCTTCTTGGGGGAAGTTATTCCATTTCCCGCTAGATAAGTCATTTTTGATAGACGATTCTAAAGAATCGAATTCGTCATGAGTGTTGATTGAGTTCATGGTGTGTGGTTGTAAAATTCGCTTAATTTTAATGAAGCCTCCATTATAGAGGACTTAATTACCCCTAAAGGTAATAAAACTTTAACATAAAATGTCTTCATCCGGGCATTTTTATCTTCGATCAAGAAGTGGGCTTTCATTACTTTTTTCTGCTTTATAGACTTCTGAACTGCCATGCTTAAACTCCTAAGTCCCATCCACTGACATTTAGGATGGTCAACGTATAAAGTTGTTATCTGAACAAGATCTTCTTTTAAAGAATGGAGGATAGACCAC
>CALIQO010000469.1 GCA_938044055.1 uncultured Saprospiraceae bacterium | reverse complement strand
TTCTTCCAGAATCTATACCAGCTGATGCGCTTGCAAGTGCTATGATTGACATTGTATCTCATGAGTTTTTTCATATCATAACGCCGTTGAGTGTTCATTCAGAAGATGTTCATTACTTCGATTACAACAATCCTACCTTTTCCAAGCACCTCTGGATGTACGAAGGTGTTACGGAATACTTCGCTAGTGTATTTCAAGTAGATCAAGGGTTGGTTTCCGAAGAAGAGTTTTATAGTAAGATGCTTGGAAAGATTAATTCATCTCTTAATTATGACGATTCTATGAGTTTCACAGTTATGAGTGAGAACATCTTAGACGAGCCGTACCAGAGTAATTACATCAATGTGTACCAGAAGGGTGCTCTTATCGGAATGTGCGTTGATATATTAATGAGAGAAGCGAGTGATGGATACAGAGGTATTCTTCAGTTGATGAAAGAGCTGAGTCAGAAGTATGGTATCAATAAACCATTTGAAGACGATAATCTGATTGCAGAGATTTCTAAAATGACTTATCCTTCTGTAGCAGCTTTCTTAACAACTCATGTAGAAGGTACCACACCTATAGACTACTCTGAAATGTTTGGTCGGGTAGGTTTAGAAATGAAAGAAAAAAAGGTTAAAACCAGTTATATCCAGAATGGACAATCCTTGATTATAGGCGTTGATCCTGCTGCTGGAACTATCTTCTTCAATGAAGGTGTTGCGAATAACTCTTTTTGGGCTGAAAATGGTGTAAAAGCGGGAGACATTATCACTGAGGTAAATGGAGAAGCTCTTACTATGGCTAATGCCAATGCAGTTTTAGGTGGCTCATTTTCATGGAAAGAAGGAGACGACATTAAATTGAATTTGAAGCGAGGTGAGGAAGAAATTAAAATTGATACTAAGCTGGCTCAATCTTATACGGATGGTGTAGACCTAGTAGTTAATGAAAACGCAACTGAAGCGCAAGTAGCCGTACGCAACGCTTGGTTAAAAGGATAGGAGACCTTATCTCAATAAGTGAGAATGGGCTGTTTTATACTATGGCTAACTTATTAATTAATACTCTATGAAGTGGAACCTAGTATGGATGCGTAGAGACCTCAGACTTGAGGATAATGCAGCACTTTACCATGCACTTAAAACGAAAAAGAATGTGCTTCCTGTTTTTATTTTTGATACTGAAATTCTAGATAATCTATCTGATAAAAAAGATGCAAGAATAACCTTCATCCATAACGAAGTGGGCCGACTAAAAATTGACTTACAATCCATGGGTAGTGACATTCTGGTGAAGTATGGAAGTCCACTTGAGGTATGGCGAGAAATTATTGAATCCTATGATATAGATTCAGTATTCATCAATAGAGACTATGAGCGCTATGCTGTAAAGCGCGATAGCATGGTTGAGGAGTTTTTGAATAATCACAATGTTTCGCTGAACAGTTATAAAGATCATGTAATATTCGAAGCAGACGAAGTTTTAAAAGACAATGGGGATCCGTATGTAGTTTTCACACCGTATAAAAGACGCTGGCTAGCGAAGTTAGAAACAAAATCAGAGAACGGTATCTCATATTATTTTAAAACCTATCCATGTAAAAAGTATCAAAGTAATTATGCTAAGGCAGAAGTAAGCGAGATGCCGAGTCTATCGGATATGGGCTTTGAAAAATCAGATCTAGAATTGCCTAGCAAGGAAGTTCCTCAAGGGGTGATAAAAGCTTATGATGAACAGAGAGATTTTCCGGCAGTATCTGGAACTTCTAGATTAGGCATTCATTTTAGATTTGGGACGATCAGCATCAGAGAGAAGGCGCTTAAAGCACAGCGCTTAAATGAAGTATTTCTGAGTGAACTGGTATGGAGAGATTTTTACAGTATGATATTGCAGAAATTTCCAAGGGTAGAGGATCAGTCTTTTAGAGAAAAGTATGAGAGGATAGAGTGGGTTAATAATGAGAAAGAATTCCAAGCATGGTGTGATGGCAAGACAGGATATCCTATGGTCGATGCTGGAATGAGAGAGCTTAACCAGACAGGTCACATGCATAATCGAGTGCGAATGGTAGTAGCTAGTTTTCTGACTAAGCACTTGTTAATAGACTGGAGATGGGGCGAACGCTACTTCGCTGAGAAATTACTAGATTTTGATTTAGCTAGCAATGCCGGAGGGTGGCAGTGGGCTGCAGGTTGTGGAACAGATGCAGCGCCTTACTTCAGAATATTTAACCCAGAATCTCAGATGAAAAAATTTGACAAGGATTTAATTTATATTAAAAAGTATGTTCCAGAATATGGTACCGATAGCTATCCAGATCCGATCGTAGATCACAGGATGGCTCGAGAGAGATGCCTGTCTACGTATAAAAGAGCCCTTACTTAATTTGGATAAAAATCTTGAGCAATACGTTTGAGTAGATTCATATGTGTAGCCTTGGTCAGATGGCCTTCTTGCTTGTATCGATGATTGGCAGAAAGCTTGGTTATGACTACTTGTGCTTCCATATCTACATAAACATACTGATTGTAGATACCTGCTGCAAAGAAGGCTGGGGTAGTAGCATCTGGACGCCACCATTGGTAACCATA
>CALIQO010000468.1 GCA_938044055.1 uncultured Saprospiraceae bacterium | reverse complement strand
CCTGCTTCCTCATCTATCCACTTTAACAATACCCCACCGAACAACGAATTATTGGCATTTAAGTCACCAGGCTTTATGAGTTTTCTACTGTAAAATTTCATCTACTATATTTTGGATCTAAATTGAATATCTATTTAACTTTTCTGATAGGTGCTTTAAACTTTACATCCTTACCTGTATCTCTCTTATAAAAATCTGGAGGAAATCCGTTCATCTGTCTCCATATTTCATAGTACAAGGGTACCCGATTAAGTAAGAATAAGGCTTGAGCTCCACCGCCTACTTTTATCAATTCGGGCCAGGCTGGTGCATCTGGTGATTCCACAACAAGGACTCTGTATTTTCCATTGGCACTTATATCGTTGTCGATGGCATAAATCATTCCCTCGAATGTTCCAAAGCTGTTCTCTGGCCATCCGCTGAAAACAATTGCTGGCCATCCATCGAATTGTATTCTTACATTTTCTCCTTTTATCAATAGAGGCACATCAACCGGGTTGACGTATAGCTCTACCGATTTCTGATAAGTCAGTGGAAAAATTGTAGCCACTCCATCCCCTTCTTTTAGAAATTCTCCTATTCCTTCTTTCAGTGCCTGTGTTATGATTCCAGTGATGGGCGCTGTCACAGCGTATGCGCTCTTCCTCCTTTCGTAATTGCTGACTTTAGATTCCAGTTTGCTTGATTCTCCGATCGATTCGTACTTATAGGATAGGGTGGTATTTATGTCCGCCTTAAGCTTCGCTTGTTTTTCGTCAAATTCTGAAATGATGGCATCTGCTTCCTGTAAGAGTTTATCCTTCTCTATCTGTAAGTCAGAAATGCTATTGAGGATTTTAGTAACCTTAGCCTGAGATGATTCTACAGACAATCGCTTTCCTTCTATTTCCGTAAGCGATTTCAATCCTTTATTATATAATTCTTCTGTACGGTTTCTCTGGTTAGTGGCATTCATCAACTTAGTCTGTGCTGCTACTAATTCTAAAGAGTCAGATGCAATCTTCAGTCCTACTTGCTGGATCTTAATTTTGTTCTGATTGAGTTTAGCATCTTTTACGAGTCTTAAAGCTTGGGTCTGATCTTTAAGGTTTCCTACTTTCTGATCATAAGCATCTATGGTAGACAACTTGGCCTGTAACTGATCTTCTGTACGATCTAGTAACATAGGGTCTAAATATTCCGACTTCGATTCTGAAATGATGACCAGTGTATCTCCTGCTTGTACAGTATCCCCTTCTACCACCTTCCAGGATTCAATCCTTCCAGCAATCAATGATTGCACATCTTGTGGTTTATCATACGGATTCAAGGTGCTCACATATCCTTTAGATCGGATGTTTTGCGTCCACGGCAAGAATAGAGCAATCAGCCCTACCACACCTAATACCGTCACCAATCTAGGCAGAATAGAATGTACCGATCTAGATTCTAATCGGCCGAAGACAGAATACTTCTTCTTGTCAATTTTACCATCTACTCTTGTCTTGCTTAAATTCAGCATCTTCTATGATTTTAAAGTGGATGAATATACTTTTCCAGAATCTAGAATTATTTCATCCGAGATATATTTTTTCCAGAGCGGGTCATAGCTGGCTACTATAATGCTCCATGGCAAATGTTTCTCTGTGATGCGCTTGATAATTTCTTCTTTCTCGACTGGATCGATGTGGTCAAGTGGGTCTTCTAGTACAAGTAGTTTAGGCATGGTTACTATTGCTCTAGCCAGATTCAATCTATTCTGAACATTTCTAGGGATTTTCTTTCCTTCCGGATCTAGAATTGTGTTGAGCCCATAACTCTGTGAGGCAACGAACTTATCTAATCCTACCAATTCCAGTGCCATCGATATTTTCTCAGGTGTTGCAGCAGGTCGATTCATTGAGATATTTTCTAGGATTGTGCCTTGGAATATTCCGTTCTGGCTTATCGAAAAACCAATCTTACTGCGCAGGTGTGTTCTATTCATAGATTTCATAGGCAGTCCCTTAAATTTCACTACTCCCGATTTAGGCTCAAGGATTCCAGCTATGATCTGAAGTAAGGTTGACTTTCCTGAACTAGATGCGCCACTAATGATCGCATTTCTTCCTGCAGGAAGAGAGAAACTTACATTGTCTAGGGTAAGCGTCTCCATATCCGGGTACATAAAGCATAAATTATCAATCTCTACAGATATTTTTTCTTGGTTGTTTTCATCCAGACTTAGTCCTTCTTCCACATCAAGCGGAAGATCTGTCACATACCCTATTTTCTCAAGGGCGGTTAGAACGTCATAAATTGAATCAAGGGATTTTATTAATTTCTCTACAGATGCAATTATTATTATGATAATTATTTCTGCAGCAATGAACTGCCCGATATTCATCTCTTGGTTAAAAACCAAGATGGAGCCGATTATCAATAGTCCAGCTGCTATCAGAACCTTAAATCCGATTAAGTAGATAAACTGAGTAACAAGTATAGAAAAGTGTTTTTCTCTAGCGGTCAAGTATTCGTCTACGAAGTGATTGCTTTTCTGTAGGTTAAAGTCTGAGTCTCCGACAAGTTTAAAAGACAATTTCGTTCTAGCAATTTCTTCTAACCAGAAAGCAATTTTATACTTAGCACTGGACTCTGAAATACTGCTTGATAAACCGCGAGGACCTGTTATATATAGAATTACATATATCAACACTACCATTATCACACTGAATACAATAAAGAAGGTATGATACATACTCAGCAACATTAACCCTACAGTTATCTGAAAAAGAGCTAAGGTGAAATCTATCAGCAATTTAGGCAGCCCTTTCTGGATTGTCATTGTATCGAAAAATCGATTAGCTAGTTCAGGTGCATAATAATCATAGAGGGCTGAATACTTAATCTTCGGAATCCTATAGGCAAATTCAAATGAAGCCCTAC
>CALIQO010000467.1 GCA_938044055.1 uncultured Saprospiraceae bacterium | reverse complement strand
ATAGCTAAAATAAACCAAGGCGATACTGAAGATACTAGAGTGAAATATGTTGCCAGAAAACTTCTCGATATATATCATGGCTTAGGTAATTATTCCGCAAGCTTGGAAATGACCGATTTAATAATCGAACAAAAAAGAGCTTCGAAACAGTTTTTCAATATAGAGGCTTATCTCATAACTAAGTCTTCTCTCTTGTTATGCATGGATAGCCTAGAAAGGAGTGCAGCTGTATTAGAAGAATTAGAACAATCTGACCAGTTAAAAAAGGACCTCAGAAACCATAGATACCACAACCAGATGGCGGCCCTCAGAGGGGGCTTATTGTATAAACAAAAGCAATGGAAAGCTGCGGAAGTAGAACTTTCGAAATTGTTGCCTGAAGTCGATAGGGCAACACTTTCTTCACCTTTGGACAAGATAGCCCTACAAGGCCTTTTGCAATTAGCGCAACTTAAAATCCAAGAAGGGGATTATAATAGAGCCATATCTATCTGTGAAAAAGAGATTGAACAATGGCTTATCGGTTATGATCATAAAAAGCAATTCTATGGAGTACTGGCGGCTAGTTATAAGGGTTTAGGAAATCACGCTAGAGCTCATGAATACTTATTACAGAGAGGTGCCGTGAGAGATACGATTGATCGATTGTATGTAGGATCTTTACGCTTGAGTAAGGAGCAAGAAATGTTAGACCAGCAGAAAGCAGATGAAATAGAGATGCTTACCTATAAAAACGAACTCAGTCAAGCTGAAGCAACACAGCAGAAGAGTCTGATTTACATAGGCGGTATACTGACATTGCTGGTATCTGGCCTTTTATACTTATGGGGACGACAACGCAAGTTGGTTCTAGAAAACTCTCTGGCCACTGTCAAACAACAGTTGTTAAAGCTGCAGGTCAATCCGCATTTTATATTTAATGTATTGAATTCTATTCAGAATTCTGTATTGACCCATAAAAAAGAAAAATCTATAGAACTCATCTCTAAATTCTCAAAGCTGACGCGACAAGTGCTTCAGAACTCGGATAAGGTGATGGTGCCTATCCACGAGGAATTGCTGTTGCTTACTAATTATATGGACCTCGAAAAAGTGCGGACGCAAGACAAGTTTGACTATGAAGTAACGATTGATGAAGGCATAGACTTGTATAATGAAGAGATACCTAGTATGATTCTTCAGCTATTCATAGAGAATGCTATCTGGCATGGCATTCTACCTAAGGAAGAACGTGGCTTGATTAAAGTGAAAATAGAAAAAGATTTGCACCGCATAAAAGTTACGATAAGTGACGATGGTATAGGCAGGAAAATGTCGGTAAACCTTAAAACCAAAGATCAGCAGCAAAAAGTATCGATGGGCATGAGCCTGATAAAGCAGAGAATCTTAAATCTGAATAAAAAATATAAGGACAATATCGAGTTGCATGTCAATGACGGTAACAATGGCGAAGGAACTCAAGTTTTATTGATTGTATAAAAATTTAATAATTTCGGAAATGCTTAAAACCATAATAATAGATGACGAACCGGATGCAGTGGAGGCTCTGACTGTATTGCTTTCAGATTTTGTAGAAGGAATAGACTTAGTAGGTTCCGCAGAAGGAATAAAATCTGGTTTCGACCTAATTAATAAAACAAAACCACAATTAATATTTTTAGATATAAATATGAAAGATGGGACAGGTTTCGACCTGCTTAATCGATATGATAAAATACCGTTTCAAGTGATATTCGTAACTGCTTACGACCAGTACGCCATCAAAGCTTTTAAGTATGCTGCCCTAGACTACTTACTTAAGCCTATAGATTTGCAAGAGTTAAGAAATTCTGTAGATCGGGCTAGAAAAAGTATTATTGAAAATAATGTCTTAGACCATCAGTTTGTTAAGTCCATTTATAAAGACCCTTTTCCAGCTAAGCTTGCCTTACCTAACTTGGAAGGATTCGATTTGATAGAAATAAATAAAATAATCCGTTGTGAAGGTCAGAACAACTATACCACTATTGTGTTAGATGATGGAAAGAAATTTGTCGTGAGCAAAACACTAAAAGAATATGAATCCATTTTAGTTCACCACGGATTTCTGCGTGTTTTTCAATCTCATCTCATTAATACTGCATACATCCAGCGATATGTCAAGGGAAGAGGTGGAACGGTAATCATGACAGATGGTGCTTATGTCCCTGTCTCTCGGGATAAGAAAGAAACCTTATTGAAAGTGATTAAGGGTTAAGGCTTGAGAATTGTACTTCTTAAAGAGGGTGAATTTTCAGTAGGGGTTTGAACGGATAGCCGATTCAGCCTAGGCTTCTATTAAATCATTTCGCTCCATACAATACAGTGTATGCGGTAAGAGTGGATCATCGTGATCTAATTTCGGGTGATCAAATAATCGGACATGCTGCATCCCGATTTTTTGCATGACCCGCTCGCTGCGCTTGTTCAATACAGTGGTGAAAGAATATTCTTAGGAATAGAAAGCTGATTCAAGCCAAATTCTAAAGCCCTTCGTGCGCCTTCTGTCCCTAAGCCGATGCCCCAAGAAGATGGATGGGTACGCCACCCAATCTCTACCCACTTCGGTCCACATCCAATATCAAAACTAGGGTGCATCAATCCTATAAATCCAATAAAAGTGGGCTCTTCTAAATCCATGCGGTCAACAGCATAACCACAAAAACCGTGTTGATCATAATGGTTTATACACATATTAATCAATCCGTCACTGGCGTCAGCTGATAATGTTTTCGCGAAGTATTCCATAACCACAGGGTTCGCGTTTATAGCGCGAAGCGGCTTGTAGTCTGAAGAACTCCATTCCCTGAAACCCAATCTCTCAGATGTAAACAGATGTTTTTTCCTCATAATTCGAACGGGTGCTTAATTATCAGGCATAGTTTTAATATGCCATAAATTTTCAACGAGTTGAATATTATTACCGCATGTGTCATTTAAGACTGCAATTTTTACAGTTCCCATTATAGTTGGTTTTACACTAAACTCAACTCCTAATTTTGTTAGTCTTTCATACTGGGCGTCAACATCGTCAACATCAAACTGAGTATACGGAAATCCAGCTTCCATTAATGCATCTTGAAAGACTTTACAAGGTTCAAAATGATTAGGAGCTGGTTCCAATAATAATTCTGGCCCATCCTGCCATTCTGCTGAAACGAGTGTCAACCATCTGTTTCCGCCACCTAGTGGAGCATCCTTCTTTTTAAGGAAACCTAATTTTTCAGTATTAAATTTTAAAGCTTTTTCTTGGTCTCTTACAAGCAGATCAGCGACATGCGTCGTGCTGACAAATGAAGCATGATCGTCATCTTCGCTTGTTATCTATCGGCATCTATAATTATGTGTTTTATTTCTAAGTGTCCTATTTGTGATTTCTTCTTGGTTAAGATCTACAATAAACCACGGAAATTTTATTTTTCTATTTTCTAAATAAATAGTACTTGCAAATTTTCCATCTGAACTTCCTCCTTTTTTCAACGTGAAACGAATAATAGATTAATTATTAGTAAGATGATATATTTTCTTAATCGGACTGAACAATACATAACAAAAAAAACTTTTGGTTATCTATTTGAAAATAAAGATTCTGCTATGATGCCTAGTTGAAATTCAGCTTTCAGGGCTATATTCTTCTGATTCAATATGACAATTTCAAAGTCGGATTTATCCAAAACCAATGTTACCTTCTTATCTTCCGTCTCTTGTATATCATAAGGAACGGCTTTGCCGACTTTCTCACCTTTTTTGTAGGCAAGTACCAAACATGGGCACT
>CALIQO010000466.1 GCA_938044055.1 uncultured Saprospiraceae bacterium | reverse complement strand
GCTTCAGATTGGTCATTGTGTGTAAGCTTGGTTATTTTTTCATAGTTTATATGACAAGATAACGGGTCATTATCTATCATAGTTTGCATATAGGTATTCTTTACAATAAAATGGGGGAATAGTCCTAGAGGCTTATCAGGGAAAACCATTATGGTTTACTCAGTCACCCATATTTTTCTAGATTGTTCATTCACTGTAAGTATGTATAATCCAGGTTTTAAATCATCTAACTGAATAGTAGTACAAGCTGTACAATGATCAAGTCTTGCTCCTGATAAACTATATAAGTATATATTGCCAGGTGTATCTATAGTTATTGATTCTCCTAGGAGAAAGAGATTCTGTGTGCGGTTATTGTCATCAATTGTTACAGATAGATGATCGGAAATATGTATGGTGCCATCGTAATCAACCTGAGTGATTCTATAGAATATAGTGCCCGTAATCGGCAGATATTCTTTAAAGTTGTAATGCACTTGTTCAGAAGAATTGCCTGAACCATTAACCTCTCCTGTAGTAGTCCATGTTTCTAGATCTGTACTTCTTTCTATGATAAACCTATCATTGTTGATTTCCTGTTCAGTGATCCAGTTTAATTCGACTGTTCCATTGTATTCATCTATGTTCATATCGCTGTACTGAACGGGAAGAATAATACTTCCATAGGTTATAAAATAACCTCCATTGTCACCTGTCGCTGCGAAATTGTTGTTAACAGCATTGGCACGAAAAGTAAGAAGGAGATTCTCTGTTCCTGTACTAGGAGCTATCCAGTCTATTTTCCAGCAAGCTACATTATCAACAATCGGGTTCCGCTGATTATGGGTTGCTTCATCTGCAATGATCTGAGCCCTGGTTTCACCTTCCCCTACCTCTAGAGTGCCTATGGATGCTTCTAGTCGGAATCCTGCTGCTGCTTTTTCTGAATCTTCTACGCACAGTGTCATGGGGTACCGCTCATCGAAATTATAGTCTAAAGGAGGATTGGTAATGTATATGTCACCGTTTATATCATCTATGTTACCCGTATGGCACGAAGCACAGATTCTGTCAGCGGCGCCACCACTGTTGCTTAAATTAAAAGTAGAAAATACAATCAGAAGCAATAATAGAAAACTTCCTCGAACAACATTGATTTGCATAATTGTCATAGTTTAATTGCATAGTATGGAAAGACCATCTATGTAGTATAGAATGAGGGACTGATACGGATGCACAGTAGAAAGAGAAAAAATACTTAATGGGGGAATTGACTTGTTATGCTCACCTAAATTAATGTTATTATCCGAATACTATGAAGAGTTGATCGATATTTTTTGTGATTAGCTTCGATTTTTCTTTTCTTCTGGCTTATCTCATATGGATCAACATACACATAAAGAAGAGCATAACACCAGTCAATTAGGACGCATCATCCATAAACTGATATGGTTCGTAAGTATAGGTGTAGCAGGCCACCTAGTCTGGTTGTTAACTACTTCTGATCAATCTATGATGGAGAGCTTAAAGTCATTTAAGTATAGATATCTTATAGGCATAGCAATACTGGTTTATGTTCCATGGCTTACCCATGCTCTGAGGATGTGGTTGTGGAGCAGATTACTTGGTCTGAATCTTAGATATCGAGATACAATAGAGGTTGCTGTTACCACCGATCTGGGGGCAGCCCTTACGCCTACATTGATAGGAGGTGGTCCGATTAAACTCGGTATGCTTATTAAAAAAGGGGTAGGCCCTGCTAAGGCCAGTGTGCTTCTAGGTCTAGGTTCATTAGAGGACATCATATTCTATATATCAGGAATAACATTGGCATTTGTTTTTGCACGGGACAGTGTAGCTAAAATTGGAGATCGAGTCTTTGACTTTTTCACAGATAATTATATTGTGATACTTATCATAGTAGCAACATTGTTGTTGACGTATTTCATTCTGAAAAAAGGGTTGATGAGTAGGGGGCAGAGTTATTTTATGCTGTTACCAGAAAAATTAAGGAAGTCGATTACGCGTGTTTTTAATTCTTTTATAAACAGCATAGATGAGATAAAAGAAACAATAGGGTTTATTTTCAGAGAAGGAAAAATAACTTTCTTCTTAAGTATAAGCCTGTTGTTTTTACAATGGGCTGCTAAGTTTTCTATTCTCATCTTGATACTTAAAGGACTGGACTTGAGTTTCGATACCCTCAGTATCTATATCAGACAATGGCTGGTGTGGTTGACAATGATTTTTATTCCGACTCCTGGAGCTACTGGAGGAGCGGAGGCTAGCTTCTATTTATTATTTGGTAGCTCACTTCCTAGTAAGATCCTAAACTTAATTGTTTCTGTCTGGAGGTTTTTCACATACTATTTCATACTTCTGTCAGCTGTTCTTCTTTATCAGTTATTCAGTATATACCGGTTAAGAAAGAATAACTAAAGATCATTTATAACGCTTACTCATTCCTTTCTTGCGAATCCTCGTTAGCTCCTTCACAGAGTGTAATCTGGTCTTACCTTGCTTGTATAATCAACAACCGATATGAGACAATTAATTAAAACGAAAAATATAATAGACAGAATAAAAGTGTCGCCGGAATCCATAATAATCGGCACTGCTGTTATTCTTAATATCCTTTCACAAACCTAAAATGAACTATGGCAATTATCTACACTTATTAGAATCATTCATTTCATCTAAAAATTAAAACACATGAAAAAGATAATATCAATTGCAGCCATAATTATTTTATATGTACAGGTAGGAATGGCTACTGAAAATCCGAGCCATCTAGAAGTAACTGCAGTATCGGGATTGAAAATGAGGGCAATG
>CALIQO010000465.1 GCA_938044055.1 uncultured Saprospiraceae bacterium | reverse complement strand
GCTCTTGATTACGCCTGTCTAGCTACTTCAGAATTAGGCAACATCTCTGACCGTCGATGTTATCTCTTACTAGAAGGAAAATATGGACTTCCAAGAATGCTGGTACAAAACGAAGGTCTGAATTCTGGATTGATGATCCCGCAGTATACAACTGCTGCCTTAGTCACAGAGAACAAGACACTATGCTATCCTGCTTCTGCAGATTCAATTCCTACTGCCCTTGGTCAAGAAGACCATGTATCTATGGGCAGCATCTCCGGTAGAAAGTGGCACCAGGTCATAGGGAACTTAGAAAAAATACTGGCTATAGAATTATTATATGCAACTCAAGCAATGGAATTCCGTAGACCCAATACTTTTTCAGATATCATAGAAGAGAATCTTTCCATCGTAAGAAATGAAGTTTCATTCATGACAGAAGACAGATTAATTGCACCAGATATAAAAGCACTCATCCAGATGGTAAAAGATCAAAAAATACGCGTGAATCATGACTAAGCACGATGACTTTAAACGATCTATAACCCTGGGTATACCTGAGGTCCTACCTGAGAATAGGAATAGAAGAACCAGTGAGAATTCCGCTCCAGCTAGAACATTGATTTTATCACAGCAAGAGAAGATTCTCGCTTTAAGGAATGCCCTGCGTTATTTTCCAGAAGATTGGCATAAAGAACTTGCCACAGAATTTGCCGAAGAGCTGAAAAAATATGGGCGGATATACATGTATAGGTTCAAGCCCGATTATGATATATACGCGAGACCGATCGATGCATACCCTGCACAGTGTCCCGCTGCGGCAGCAATTATGCTGATGATTCAGAATAATCTCGATCCTTCAGTTGCTCAACATCCCGACGAATTGATCACCTACGGAGGTAATGGATCTGTGTTTCAGAATTGGGCTCAGTACTTACTAACCATGAAGTATCTATCGCAGATGACAGATATGCAGACACTGCATATGTATTCTGGTCACCCTATGGGATTGTTCCCCTCTTCTCCATCCGCACCGCGAGTTGTCGTCACCAATGGTTTAATGATTCCGAATCATTCTAGCCCAGAAGATTGGGAGAAGTACAATGCCCTAGGAGTTACACAATATGGTCAGATGACCGCTGGCTCATATATGTACATCGGGCCCCAAGGCATCGTCCATGGAACCACCATTACACTGATGAATGCCTTCCGCCTCATTCTCGAAAAGGATGATACCCCTCACGGAAAAATATTCCTTACTTCTGGACTAGGTGGTATGAGTGGCGCTCAACCCAAGGCTGGAAATATTGTAGGATGCATTACCGTCTGCGCTGAAGTAAATCCTAGAGCAGCACATAAAAGACTCGATCAGGGATGGGTAGATGAAATCATCGATAACAATGATGCTTTAATTGAGCGGGTGCGTCAAGCGCAAATAAATAAAGAGAGCGTATCTCTAGCCTACATAGGAAATATTGTTGATGTCTGGGAATCTTTCTATGAACACGATATTCATGTCCATATAGGAAGCGATCAGACATCTCTACATAATCCATGGTCTGGAGGGTACTACCCTGCTGGCATGAGTCATGAAGAATCTAACATCTGCTTAAAAGAAGACCCTGAACTATTCAAGGAAAGGGTTCAAGCTTCACTGAGAAGGCAAGCAGAATCCATCAATAAACATCATGCTCGAGGAACATACTTTTTCGATTACGGAAATGCTTTTCTTCTAGAAGCCCACCGTGCAGGCGCAGATATATCAGGAAAAGAACCTGGAACATTTAAGTATCCGTCTTATGTCCAAGACATTCTAGGGCCGATGTGTTTCGACTATGGGTTCGGACCATTCCGATGGGTCTGTGCTTCTGGAAATTCCGATGACCTTAAAGAAACCGATCGCATTGCTCATGAAGTTTTAGTCAATCTTGCCGATAACTGTCCAGACGATATACGTCAACAGATGGAAGACAATATCAAGTGGATATCTCAAGCAGAAAGCAACCGACTTGTCGTAGGCTCTCAAGCAAGAATTCTGTATGCCGATGCACAAGGTAGAATCGCCATTGCAGAAGCATTTAACCAAGCCGTCCGTAACCATAAAATAGGTCCAGTCATTCTAGGCAGGGACCACCACGATGTAAGTGGCACAGATTCTCCCTATAGAGAAACTTCCAATATATACGACGGAAGCAGATTCACCGCGGACATGTCCATCCATAATGTAATCGGAGATTCCTTCCGAGGAGCAACATGGGTATCTATCCACAATGGTGGTGGAGTCGGATGGGGTGAAGTTATGAATGGAGGTTTCGGTTTATACTTAGACGGAAGCGATGAAGCCTCAGAGCGGTTGCACCGTATGCTTCATTATGATGTGAACAATGGAATTGCAAGAAGGAGTTGGGCTAGGAATCAAGGAGCAAGAAAAGCCATCGAACGTGCCATGCTCCGCGAACCTAATCTTGATATTACCCTTCCACATTCCGTAGATAATCATATCTTGTCTGCGATCTATAACACATAATATAATGAGCTGGATTAAAGAAATTAAATATGCTGATTCAGAGGGTAAGTTAAAGAGACTCTACAATAGAGTAAAAGGGCCTGAGGACACAATAGACCATGTCTTAAAAGTACACAGTCTACGTCCTCACACCTTGGACGGGCACATGCACTTATACAAGTCGGTACTCCATCATACCGAGAATACCCTTCCTAAATATTACCTAGAACTTATCGGATGTTATGTCAGCCATATCAATGCTTGCGACTATTGTTTCATCCACCATAAGGAAGGGGTAAGGAAGAATATGACTGGTGATGGTAATCTGGAAGAGCTGATTACATCCATAACAGAAGAGACCTATTCTACCATTCTTAAAGCCTCACTCGCTAAAGGGTTGACCTACGCGAAGCATCTTACCATGAGTCCTGCCGCCATCAAGGAAACGTACATAGAAGAATTGCGTATGGCCGGTCTTACAGATGGAGAGATTCTTGAAATCAATCAGGTAACGTCATACTTTAATTATGTAAATAGGACTGTACTCGGCTTAGGGGTAGCACTAGAAAAAACGAACATCGGAATGTCTCCGAGTAGCGAATCTGATAACAACTGGAACCACGTTTAGTGAGAACATTATTTTCACATATCAAACAACTAATCCAAGTAAGAGATAGTACTGCTCCTGTTTCAGGGGGTGACTTAGCGCACTTACCCCTCATTGAAAATGCCTACCTTGTTATAGAGGATGGCTTAATTTTCGATTTTGGGAAAATGGATGATCTACCCGAACTAGCCATAGACGAGCACATAGATGTTGCTGGAAGAATCATCTGTCCTTCCTGGTGTGATTCTCATACCCACTTAGTCTATGCCGGAAATCGCGTCAATGAATATGTAGATCGAATCAAGGGAAAGTCTTATAAGGAAATCGCAGATGCAGGAGGAGGGATATTGAATTCAGCAATATTGCTTCAGCATACTTCTGAAGAAGATCTACTCACTTCAGCCAGAACCCGACTCAACGAGCTCATTAAACTAGGGACTGGTGCTATAGAAATCAAGTCTGGTTACGGCTTGACTCCTGAAGCAGAAATCAAGATGCTGGAAGTAATTGCCATTCTTAAATCTGAATATGATCTTCCTATTAAATCAACTTTCCTAGCTGGGCATGCGCTCCCTATTACTTATAAAAACGACAAGTCTGGTTTCCTGGATTCTATGTTGCAAGATGCACTCCCACAGATTGCAGATAGAAAACTCGCAGACTATATAGATGTATTCTGCGAAGAAGGTTACTTCGATGTTTCTGATACAGAACGTATCCTAGAAGAAGGACGTAAGCATGGTTTAAAAGGAAAAATCCATGTCAACCAATTCAATGTAATCGGAGGAATAGAAGCAGCTGTAAAACACAATGCCCTAACCGTTGATCATCTAGAAGAACTAGAAGAATCCGATCTGGATGCACTGCAAAGATCGACGACCATTCCTGTAGCTTTACCTGGCTGTTCTCACTTCCTTAAAATACCGTATACACCTGCGAGAAAAATTATAGATCGTGGTCTCCCGATAGCTTTAGCTTCTGATTTCAATCCTGGTTCTTGTCCTTCTGGAAACATGAATTTTGTAGTGGGTCTTGCATGCACACATATGCATATGATACCAGAAGAAGCCATCAATGCGGCTACCATCAACGGTGCTTATGCGATGGAAATAAATAATGAGGTAGGTTCTATCGCTCGAGGCAAAAAGGCCAATTTCTTCATCACGAAACCCATCTCTTCTTATGCAGAGATTCCTTACAGTTTCAGCACATCGGTAATTGATACTTGCTTCATCGATGGAAATGAAATAATATAATTTATACTGCTATGCCCATCTCTCCTATAAAAACATACGGCTCAGAAACATGGAAAGGAAGGATTCCTTCGCGACCAGCAGAAATCCAGTACTTCTATCAATCGGTGGCAAGTATAAACGAACTAGAAGAAACATCGAACGGTCCTAAACAGGATATTGCCATTATAGGTTATGCCTGTGACATCGGAGTAAAACGAAACCAAGGACGCGTCGGAGCCGGAGAAGGCCCAGCAGTTATGCGAAGATCACTTGCTTCACTAGCATGGCATTATGGAGAAAGAAAAATATGGGATTATGGCGATGTGGTAGGCATAGCTAATAACTTAGAAGAATGTCAGGAACAGTTTTCTACACAGATTGCATCGGCACTTAACAACAACCATCTTCCGATAGGAATAGGTGGTGGCCACGATATTGCTTATGCCCACTATCTTGGTTTGAAAAAACATCTCCAACCGAGAGGAAAGACTTTAGGCATTATTAATTTCGATGCGCACTTCGACTTGAGAAAGCCCAATCCTGATGGCACATCAGGCACTCCTTTCTATCAAGCACTGACCGACGATTCGTGGT
>CALIQO010000464.1 GCA_938044055.1 uncultured Saprospiraceae bacterium | reverse complement strand
CCTCATTATCACCCATTGCTTCCTGGTTCCGTGGACCTAGTCATCAAACAACCGAATCTTCACCCACCACTTCGGCCGTTGCCTTGGAATGGCAGAGAGTTTCAAATCCACTAGTGATCTTCGCTGGTTTGGAGGGAATGTATGCATCTTTAACGCATTCAGAGTCTTCCAACTTGGGAAGAAATATGGAAGAACTCCATAATCTAATTAAAACCAATTATCCAGCAGTTGCACAACGGATCAATAAGCACGACGAAGAGCAATTACAGGCGAGTATATATGCACTCGGAGAAAATCCGGGATTGATGCGAGACATCTCTGAAAAATTTGGGTTTAACGTACAACTTCCATCTAAGTATAGAGTAGCAATTGCTAAGGACGACCCTAGTTTTATGTGGCTAAGAAAAAATGACAAACAAGAAAATGTGATGAATTTCATCATCAGTAAAAAGAAGTATGTGTCACAAGATCAGCTTTCCGTTGAATCGATTAAGGAATGGCGAAACGCCTTGGGAGAATTTGTAGGATCATCGGAAGAAGGAAGTAAGATGGTTATCAATGACCGTGATCTCCCGATCTATGACTATACCCATACTATAGATGGGCGGTTTATGAAAGAGGTCAGGGGGATCTGGGAGATGACAGATGATTTTCTAGGTGGACCGTTTTCTACTTATATCTACCTGGACGAAACGTCAGGTAATATCATTATGCTTGATGCATTCATCTATGCACCTGGAAAAAATAAGCGGAATATGATGCAACAGCTGGATTACATCGCTAAGCATGTGACCTTCCCTACAACTGCTATTGATCAATAAAGTTAATCTACAATAACCAGAGGAAAACTCTTAGTTCCATCGCTCGTAACCACCTTTAAGTAATACCGTCCAGTAGCAAGATTATCTGAAGATAGACTGGTTCTATTACCTTCTGTAGTATAAGGCATGTGGCGATTAACATATCTTCCTTCCATCGAGATTAAATCGATATGGATCGGTTTTAAATCATGGTTGCCCCAGTCAATAACTATATTTTCTCCAGAGGAAACTAGGTTAGGAAAGACAGCTGATTCATCGAGAACTATTGCATCTTCTGTATCCACAAGTTCATTGCTGAAGTATTCTGTTGCTTTTAAGAAAGCTTCACTGCCTATGGTGATGCCTATCTGTCTTCCCTTAATGTCATCTGCTGGAGGATGGATTCCTCCCCATATTCTCGACAAGCTGGTCTGATCAGAAGCATCTTTATAGGTTGCCCATTGCAGTACCACATCCTCTGACGGGCCATCCTCAAAAACAAGGAATTCATTTTTCTTAGCCACGAACTCACCTATGCCCCCTGGAAAAAACTCATCTCCTGTCAACAATTTAAGCAATTCTGACGCTGCTCTTGAGAAGGTTGAGTGACCAGATAAGTATCCGGCGAATGGTGGGGATACGAAAGAGGGTCTCTGATAAGGCCACCAGTTTTCTCCTCTTATCCATCCTACGCCAGCTTCTGTAGTTTCTGGATCACCGATGAAGTCAGGGCCTCTCCATGAGTAAAGTTTTATCTTACCTACATGTTCATTGTTTTCTCCGCGCAAGGTGATGGTATCTTTTTCCGTTATTAATTCTACGAAGCCTTCTTCAAGTGGCATTCCATCGGGATGGTAACTGGTACTGTCTGGAAAGGAGCTCTGACCTTGATCACACATATATCTAATTGCCGAGATGGGGCGGAGGTAATCGTAATATCCTTTTATACTCCAGGTCGAGATAGCCGCATCATGCATAGCTCCTCCCATCATAAAATAGGATTTTACATCCCATTCTAGATCATCCATAATTTCTCCTCGACCTTGATATTTTTTCTCAAATTGAGGATGGTCACTCACATAATTAAGCAAGGTAAACCAGTGTCCAGGAGGCGTCTCTGAATCTGGACCATCTGCCCAGAACTCTGCCAGAACACGGGCATAATCACCCCGTTTTACCCGGTTAGGTACATAAGGTGATCCAGTTACAGGGTTTAAATCGTGGCCTTGACTGGCATCTCCTCCTTGGTAGTAATCATAGAAGGAGTCATAATGAATGAAGCTATCTGGGTATGCTGGATTATTACCGATCGATGCTGGAGAGATATCCCACATAGTACTGTCATTGCTGTCGAGATGGGATCCCCATACAGAAACAAGGGAGAAATTCCACTTATATAATTGGTTAGAGGTATCGCTGAAGGTTTCTCCTATATAAGGAGGATCTAGTGGATCATTATACATCCAGAAGGTATTTCCTTCTTTTTCAATTTCTTTAAAATCCTCTTCGCTCAAGGCAAATGGAACCACATATCCCCATTCAGGGCCTAAAAAATCTGGTGTGTTTCCTGGAATTACATTGCCACTTTGGTCTATGAATATTTCCAGTGTCAATGGTTGCCAGCGATTAGGGTCTACCATGTCCGGGTTGCCAGGTCGGACAGTAATCAGAGGAGGATTAACAGGTTCATAAAAGTTGTTAGAATAATCGCGGCGCTCATTGGCACCATCATTAATTCCATATATAATTACTTGTTCTGCGATATAATTTCCTAGATCTGCTGGATTTCCTGAAGCGTAATCGGAAGAATTATACGCAATGTCATAACCCAGTCTATCCATCAAGTTAACCAGGGAATCTCGAATAGGTCTTGCTCCTGGCGCACGGGCGAATCTATGAAGAATGAGCCTATATGCAGCATAGGATATCGCTTCTTCTCTGGCTTCTTTAAGTTCTCTATCATCAGCAAGTGTAAAGCCATCGAATGCTATTTCTGATTCTCCTACCATATTCCCTAGAAAGAAAGTTTTATTCTCATCTGTACACGCGGCCCACGCATCATACATGGCAGCAGAAGTGTGAAATAAATTTCTAGCATGGACTGTAGGCCTAGCGAAGTCGTTCCGGATTGAAAACAAGACCATTTCATTCCAGTCTCTGGCAACACTGTGCTCCTGGGCAGTAATAGTAGAACTAATCAATAAGATGAAAAGGGTGATTTTTCTGATCATCATAATATTAAGGGTTCAATTAATGTGCCCTAAAGATACATGATGCCTAATCATTCTAGGAAAGAGAAGTGTTATATAAATTTAAAATTGATGGAACTGGTTTTTACTACGATACATAGAAAAGGATGTCACCACAACATGATGACACCCTTTTTTATCTATATGGCGATTTGCCTATTGCCTATTGCATATATTCTATACTCTTCTGAATGAAGCTATTCAGCTCCTCTCCAGTTAGCATATTCTGGTTCAACAATGCCAGCTTGTGTAAGTGATCAGCGAATGATTCTTTTTTCTCAGCGCTTTTCATCTTAACCAATTTTTCTGCAATCAGCGGATGATTGGTGTTGATGACTACATTATGAGAATCTGGAAGCATACCCATATCCATGCCCTGCATCGCCTGCATCTCCTTCATCCTTCTCATGAATTCTGGTTTTGTTATCAGAACAGGGTGATCATTAGGAGAAAGCGCCTTCATTTCTATATGGCCACCTTTTAAGTCTCCGAGCGAACTTGTAAATATCTCTTTTACTTTTTCTTGTTCTTTCTCACTCAGTACAGATTCTTTTACTTCATCTTTTTGGACAAGGTTGTCTGCAATATCAGAATCAACTCTGACAAATGTTACATCACCCAATTTCTGCTCTAGATGTTGCATAAAGTGATTGTCGATCACATTGTCGAATTCTAGTACGTCGTATCCTAGACTCTGTGCAGACTTAATGTAAGCGTATTGCTCCTTAACATTGTTAGAATAGATGATAACTTTCTTATCATACTTATCGGTCTGAACAGCTTTGATCTTTTCTTGGTATTCCTCAAGTGTAAAAAAGGCTCCATCTATATTTTTCAACAAGGCAAACTTCTTAGCTCTGTCGTTGAATTTTTCTTCCGATAGCATACCATACTTGACGAATGTGCCTATGTCAGACCACTTCTCTTCGTAAGATTTTCTGTCTTTCTTAAATAAATTGTTGAGTTTTTCCGCAACTTTCTTGGTAATGTAACCTGTGATTTTTCGCACATTGGCATCACTCTGTAGATATGATCTAGAGACATTAAGTGGAATGTCAGGAGAGTCGATTACACCGTGTAATAAAGTTAAGAACTCAGGTACTATTTCTTTTACGTCATCGGTGACGTATACTTGATTGCTGTATAATTGAATCTTGTTTTTCTGGAGTTCTATGCTGTTGCTAAGCTTCGGAAAATATAGAATTCCTGTCAAGTTAAAGGGATAGTCTATATTCAAGTGAATCCAGAATAAAGGAGGTTGAGAAAATGGGTACAACTCCTTATAGAAAGCTTTATAATCTTCTTCCTTGAGATTGTTAGGTCTTTTTTTCCAGGCAGGATGTGGATTGTTGATGATGTTGTCCACTTCCTTTTCAATCGTCTTCTGATCGTCCCCTTCTCCTTCTGTTTCATATTCAGTCTTGGTTCCGAATCGGATGACAACAGGCAGAAACTTACAGTACTTGTCTAGCAAGGACTGGATTCTTTCTTTCTCTAGAAACTCTACAGAATCTTCCTCGATGTGGAGGATGATATCTGTACCTCTTCCCTTACGCTCTCCTTTTTCTAAGGTGAATTCTGGGTTTCCATCACAAGTCCACTTTACCGGAGAGGACTTCTTGTATGACTTAGAAACAACTTCCACTTTTTCTGCTACCATAAAAGCAGAATAGAAACCTAGACCGAAGTGTCCTATGATGCTTGCTTCATCTTTATACTTTTTAAGAAAATCCTCAGCGGATGAGAATGCCACCTGATTCAAGTATTTCATAACTTCAGCTTCCGTCATCCCTATCCCACTATCAGAGATGGTAAGCGTCTTGTTTTCTTTGTCTAAGGTAATGTCGATTATAAGATCTCCTAGGTCTCCCTTGAAATCTCCTCTAGCGTGAAGTGTCTTGATTTTTGAAGTTGCGTCTACGGCATTGGAGATTAATTCTCGCAAGAATATTTCCTGGTCAGAGTATAGGAATTTTTTAATTATCGGAAAGATGTTTTCGGTTTGAACCGAGATGTTTCCTTTCTGCATGGCTATTTTAATTAGTTATACATGCCTTTCGGCAAATGATGTACCACTTACAGAATTAAGACATTTTGACATAAAGTCTTATGGAATTACACACTCTGCGTCCATAAATCGCTAAAATGTCTGTCAGAGTTAAAGAATTATAAAAAGATATTGAATGGATTGTCATAGTATAGTTTATGTCTTATCTTGGATAGAGAAGTCGAATTTACTTTCTTAAGGAGAGGTTTAAAATCTCTGCTATTTCTAAAACGAAGATCTTGTCTTCAATAAAATCAAGGTATATGAAGCATTTTTACTTTAGTTTTTTGGTGTGTCTTTTATCCATTACTTCTTATGCACAATGTGACTTCGAAGTAGGAGATTTCGAAATGTGGACAGATGTATCGGCTCAGATTCCTCCAGGATTTGAAGAAGGCACATTGATGTTGCCTGATGGAATCTTGGTTTTTAGATATGCGAGACTTAGAGATTCTATTGACTATATTACATCAATAGCTGAATCGACAACATTAACTGATATTGAAAAATCGTTGGCTTTATTCGGAGTTGCTCAAGTAGATGATGCAGACTCTGGAGATTTCGCCATAAGAATGTCTGGTAATGATAAAGATAGAACAGCAGATATAGCTATGGTTGGAAAATGTGGCTCTACACCAGTGACTGCTAATTTTCGATTGAAACATTCCACCACTAGAAGAGATAGTTTAGATATTTTCATAATTACCCACCGAAACCTTGGTTTCCTTGATGTTGGAGCTGTTGAATTTGATACATTGGCTGCCTGGGCACGAGTACTTGCGATTGCCGATACAGACATTCCTGATTACATAGACTTTACCATTGATATGGTTCTTAATGATGGAGTAGAGGCATCGGGTGACTCTGTATATATGGAGGTAGTTGTAGATTCTAACGTAGAAGAGAATCCAGATGGTTATTTTACTGTTGACAACATAACATTTGAGCCGATGACCTCTAGTACCGGAGACATAGTGCAAGAAGAAGCGGTTAATATTTTTCCCTCTATCGTAGACAACGCCTTGAATTATCGTTCTGTGGAGAATGATATCAATGAATTGTACATCATAGACTCAAGCGGAAAAATTATTCTTCAAAAGAAGAACCCTCGATCTGAAGATCAGATTGATGCTTCGGATTGGATTCCTGGGCATTATTTTTTCCAGTATAGAATGGATAACAAAGTGAGATCCATGCACTTCGTTAAGAAGTAGGTTTTATCCATGTTTCCTTGTAAGATCACGAGGATGGGTATAGCCCATCTTTATGTTCTCTACGACCAGTAGTGCCCGTGTTATACGTGTGTCTAATTGCTTGGCTTTTTCTATAAAATACATGATGGATCGTTTTTTTCCTGGGGTAAGGGCATCGAACCCTAGGCTACCTTCATCGTCTGTCGATAACACCTCTGAAAGCTCAATCGGCATGGGCATACCATATTCACTGACATCTTTTTTTATTTCTAGACTTACTTCTTGCCCAGGCGAGAGTTCAGATTTTTCAAGGAAGTGTTTTCCTAGCATTATTCCTTTCTGATTCTTTTCAAGCGATACAATAGCACACTGCAGTTGATTGCCATTGTCAAATGAAGCAACAATTCTATCCTTAATCTTTAGTCCATGTTTTTCTAAGGACTCTGGTGGAAGAATAATGGCATGCATGTTCCATTTTTCGAATTTAATGACAAGCAAGTTTTTCAATAACATATTATAAAGATTTAAATAATTGATCGGAATTCAGGGCAAATCAGTCATTTTGACCAACTTGCTCAAAAATTAGTCATAACTTTCTAAATCACACCGTTTCTTCTAAGGAATTATGCATAACAATGTAGTGGGTTTTAAACCTTTAATAGGTAAAGCAGTGTTTAGAAAGATACAATAGCGATATATGACATTGACGAAAAAGATTTTTATATGTTCAGGTGTATGCCTTCTTGTAGGATTTCTGGCGGGATTCGCTACATCAAGCGGAATTGATTCATGGTATACCACATTAAGTAAGCCCAGTTTTAATCCTCCTAATTGGATTTTCGCACCAGTATGGACTGCACTTTATATTATGATGGGTATATCCATAGCACTGGTGTGGCAAGCTGCAACAGAAGGAAAAGATATCGGAGGGAGCATTCGTATTTTCTGTGCGCACTTGGTACTCAATGGAATGTGGTCCATCGTATTTTTTGGAATTATGGTTCCGATATATGCGCTGGCTATAATAGTAATTTTATGGTTGATGATAAGTTATATGGTCATCCGTTTTCATAGGATCAATCCATATGCTTCCTATTTACTGATTCCATATCTTATGTGGGTATCATTCGCAACTGCACTCAACTACTATATCGTTGTTTTAAACTAGGATGGTTGAATTCTTCCTTCAGCGAAGATCTTGAAGTTGGTTAAAAACACCTCGCTGGTTTTTTTCATATGTTTTTTCATGAGTGGAGCGAGGTACTTAAGAAAGCCATTGAATATAACCTCTGTGTGCGTTGTCCATAAAGTTTTATTTTCCTCTATGGCTTCGAACCAATTTTTATTATAAGTGGTCGTTGTCTTTGAGGCATAAGTAGCTGCAAAGTATTCTGGTAATCTGTTTTCTGTAATTTTTTCTATCAACTCAATTTTCCCTTTCCCTTCATTATAAACCAGTTTAGTCTCACTTCCTGCTTCACCGGGATTTCCAGATATAAAAGTAACAGACTCTAAAGTTGGCTGCCATCTTTTTAAGTTGTCTGCATTGTCAAATGCCCGGATAACATCTTCAATGGGCTTATTGATTTCTATGGAGATCTCGTATTTCATAGGCATATTATTAAAGGACTAATATAAGACATTTGCTTAAAGCGAGATAAATATAGAATTACATGGATATATTCACTTTAAAGATTAAATTAAGAACTTGTTGTACCTCATTATCAAAATGACTTATGAAAAACTTTTATGTTTTAATCCTATTGCCAGCGTTGATTATAGGTTGCAAGCCCAGTTCTGATTCTACCAGTAATTCTGGAGAAAATCTTTCAGTGGCATCTTCTGTTGAAAACACAATAGAGCATGAATGGACCTATCTTTTCGATGGATCAAGTACTGATGGGTGGAGAGGTTACAATGCAGAGGAACTTCCGCCTAACTGGGTTATAAAGGAAGGGGTACTGACATTTGACGTAGATCGAAAAGTCGAGAAAGAATATGAAGGAGGAAAAGACATTATATATGCTGCAGAAAAGTATGATAACTTTGAGTTACATGTTGAGTGGAAGATTCCTCCAGGAGGAAATAGCGGCATCTTATATCATGTGCAAGAAGGTTATAGCGGACCCTATGAGACGGCCCCAGAATACCAGTTGATCGACGATGAAAATTATGCTTCTATGCATGATCTTACTGCGTATAATACAAGTCTAGGCTATGAGAATCCATCGCAATTACATCCGCTGCAGAGCACAGGAGCTGACTATGCAATGTACAGAGCAGATGAAAGCAAGAAAAAATTAAATCCAGCAGGTGAGTGGAATTCAACTAAAATAATATTCACGGAAGAGAAAGTTGAGCACTGGCTTAATGGCCAATTGCTTCTCAGTTTCGTTCCATGGTCTGATGACTGGAATGAAAGAAAGGCAAAAGGAAAGTGGAATAATAACGAAAAGTATGGAACATTCAAGACGGGCTACATCTGCTTACAAGATCATGATAGTCCGCTATGGTTTAAGAATATAAAAATTAAAAAGCTACTATGACACGTAATAAGAACAGAAGACAATTCATAAAAGAATCAGCAATAGTAACAGTAGGAGGGATTTATACCTTGTCTTCTTGTAATGTGAAAAACTTAAGTAAAGCACC
>CALIQO010000463.1 GCA_938044055.1 uncultured Saprospiraceae bacterium | reverse complement strand
CTCAGTGCTTTCTTACCAAGACGGGTAAGATCAATGTCATTATACCATATCGATCCAGAAGTCGGAGGTATAAGACCTACCAGTATCTTAAGAAGAACAGTCTTGCCAGCACCAGATCGACCGATGATGAGATTCGTTTTTCCAGGCTCAAACAAGAAATCTATGCCTTTCAGCACTTCTTGTTCCCCGAAGGATTTAAATATGTTTTCTGCTCTGATCATTAAGTAAGAACTACGGCGATGATGTAATCTGCAATAAGTATAAGAATATAAGAATTGACTACGGCACGCGTACTTGCTTGTCCCAGTTCTATAGAACCTCCCTTGACAAAGTATCCTTGATAGCAGCTGACAGCCGTAAGTATATATGAAAAAACGAATGCCTTAACGAATAACATAGTTACATGTGATGGAATAAAAAAGGACCTAAGCCCCTTAACGAAATCTGCACCACTAAACAATCCTGTAGGTACACTGGCAAGATAAGCTCCTAGGATACTGACCATAGCTGAGAGACATACAAGCAATGGAATCATCAGTAAGGCAGCAATGATTTTAGGTAAAACAAGATATGAGCTGGTGTTGACGCCCATGATCTCCATGGCATCGATGTGCTCTTTCTGTCGCATACCACCGATTTCTGCGGCAAGATTGGAACCTACTTTTCCCGATAGAACGAGACAAGTAAATGTCGGCGCCAGTTCGATGATGGTCATGTCCCTAACGATATATCCGATATAATATGGGGGCACAAGTGTTCCATCCATCTGATAAAAAAACTGGACAGACGTTACGGCCCCTAGAAAAACAGATATCATAAAGACTACCGATAGAGATCCTATGCCGATGTCCATCATCTGACGGATGGTTTCCTGGTAATACATCCTCCAGTTCTCTGGTTTAGATATGATCTGTTTCTGCCAGAGTATAAATTTTCCGAAGTGTGTAATTGTATTCTTTAATATCATGTAGAGACTATTTCTCTGAGAAAATTTAACAAAAGACGGGTTAATAAGTTCGATTGTTACGCTTTCCCACCGAATGCTTTCGCATATTTACGGCGAAAATGTTTATTCGGAAAGTAAGCTTGCATTTTTTGTCAATAATAAAGTAAGAATATGCCCACAGCTATCATTACAGGTGGAACGAAAGGAATCGGAAGAGCCACAGCAGAAATATTTGCCTCTAAAGGATATAGCCTTGCAATATGTAGTAGAAACTTGGAAGAATTGCAAGAGGTGAAGGAAACGCTGGAAAAGGATCATGCGGGAATCAATGTATATACACAGGTTGTTGATGTCAGTCAAGTTGCTGATGTACAAGCATTTGCGCAAAGCGTCAAGAAACAATATGAGACAATTGATGTCCTTGTCAACAATGCAGGAGTATTTATTCCTGGATCGATTAAGGACGAACCGGCTGGAAATCTGCAGCAGATGATGGATACCAACTTGTACAGCGCCTACCACCTTTCTAGAGATATAATTCCTCATATGACACGGGCTGGACATGGACACATCATTAATATATGTTCTATTGCCAGTATTACCGCTTACGCAAATGGTGGTTCTTACGCCATATCGAAGTGGGCCATGCTAGGTTTTTCTAAATGCTTAAGGGAAGAATTGAAGACCGAAGGCATCAAGGTCACAGCAGTTCTTCCCGGTGCTACTTGGTCTAATTCCTGGGCAGGCGTAGACCTCCCTGAAGACCGATTGATGGAAGCCAAAGATATCGCTCAAGTGATCTATAATGCTGTTTCTCTAGGAAAAAATGCTGTTGTTGAAGACATCGTAATCAGACCCCAGCTAGGGGATTTATAATCAGACGAATTTCTTAAAACCATGTGCACAGTCAGTGTTGTTAAGACCCCCGATGGAGACCTCATATTAACCTCTAATAGAGATGAAAGTCCGTCTAGGTCTGTTAATAAGGTAATCGTAGAAGATTCTGAATATCAGCAGATTATGTATCCCGGTGATACAGCTGGAGGATCGTGGATCATTGCTTCAGATCGGGGATGGTTTATCTGTGTTCTGAACGGTGCTTTTAAGAAACACAGCCACAATCCCCCGTATAAAAAAAGCAGAGGCATCATTGCTAAAGAATTTTTCCTTTATAAGTCTGCTTTCCAGTTTTTTCAAGATATAGATTTAGAGGGTATAGAACCCTTTACTTTCATCGCTTACGATGGTGATAAATTGTACGAATTGCGATGGGACGAGGCAGTAAAGCATGTCTCCGTATTAGATGAAGTTGCACCGCATGTCTGGTCATCCTGTACCTTGTATGAACCTGAGATGCAAGAGCGACGCAAGCAATTGTTTCACGACCTTCTTCCCTCGAGACTGGCCTTATCTGGGGCTTCATTGATTGAGGTACATACAAGCGGAAAAATAGGTGATCCTGAGCAAGATTTTATTATGAATCGAGCCGATAGAGTGGCTACCATAAGTATGAGTCAGATTGTGGTTTCATCGGATAAGATAACTTTATTTTTTCACGATTTAATAGAAGGAACAGAGGTTATAAAAGGGTACAATCTGGATCAAGGTCAGGCGTAATTGTGTTAAATCTCATTCCTCCACTCCATTTTTTTTAAATAAATATTTATAGAATACATTATGATTATATCACATGTATAAACTCAGCGTTTATTCTATACTTAAATAAGAAATGTACGATTTCTATAGTCACTAATTCTCGTCTTATCTCTTCGTATATGATTTTATTATCATGTAATAATTACAATAATCTTTAGTTTGGCACCTCATTTGCTTCTATAGGGAGACAGACGTTATCTAACAGATACCATGTCGACATTGATTTAATAGAAAAATTTACACATGTCAGGAATAAAAACTGCCATCCTCGATAAGCAAGGAATGTTCGCAGAAGGCATTATAGAGATGCTGAAAAATAGAACAGACCTTGGATTGACATTTAGTGGGATATTTAGTAGGGCAACAGAATTGAGGAACCATCTTTCTGATCACAAGGTAGAACTCTTAATAATGGAGATCAGTCTACCAGATTTAGATGGATTAGATTTTATACCTCAGATTAGAAGCAATGAAAAATACATGAAAATCATGGTATTAAGTTCTTATAGTGAGTCGAAATTCGTGAAGAAAGCCTTGCAATCAGGTGCGGATGGATTTATATCTAAGTCCAACACCTTTGATGAGTTGGTCGTAGGAATACATGAGATTCTCAAGGACAGAACTTTCATAGCAGAAGGTCTTCATATAACACCGCCAGCTCGGAAGATGCAGACATCGCTATCTGGAAGCAGTATGAGTCAGCCGATATATAGAGATCGGTTTTTAATCCAGAAGAGATTGACTAGAAGAGAACAGGAGATATTGCACTTAATTACCCAAGCTAAGAACAACAAGGAAATAGCGGCAGAACTGTTCATAAGTGATCAGACTGTCGGTGTGCACAGAAAAAATATAATGAGAAAATTAGGTGTCAAGAACACCGTAAACCTTATAAAATTTGCCATGGAACATCAGTTGGTCTGATATTTGCCTTGGTATATACTTGAACTGAGTAAACCCAGCATTTCCCCCTTTCGCTGGAACATTTTTTTGCTACGTATTCTACCTAATTAGGACTGAGCAGTAATGCTAGAATTTAAAAATGAATACTATAACTAAAAATCGATTAATTCTCATGGAACTGAAGAAATTTACATTCAGAAGAAGCAATCAGGTGACCAAGATGGTCATGCTATTTGCGTTGATGCTGACTTCAGTATTTTCCTCACAAGTTTACAGTCAATGTGTACTGGGATGTAACAACAGAGTTCAGGTTTCCCTGGGTGACGGTTGTGAAGTTACCATAACGCCGGCTATGATCCTGGAAGGAGAAGATGAAATGGCA
>CALIQO010000462.1 GCA_938044055.1 uncultured Saprospiraceae bacterium | reverse complement strand
ATAATCAGCGGAATCAAAGCTCCCGAAACCAGGAATCCTTCTTCTACTGAGTGTCCTTTTTTGGATGCGAAATAAAATTCGATACCCAAACCGACAATGTGTGTCACTACGAAAATTGGAAGAATCTGAATAATTCCAAAGGCAAACTTCAAATGCAGTGCTTCTAAGTAACCGGTGTGTTCACCAAGTGCTACAAAGTGCTGATGACCTATATTGTATGTTCCGAAAAGATAACACAGTTGCATAGCAAGCACAACATGGACCATGGTTCTTTTCAGATCCATTCCATCCTTCATATGTGTGCCTCCCTTAGCAGTAGAATCCGGTGCATAGGCAAATGTGAAAAACGCATCAAAAGCCGTATGCAAGAATGGACTCTTCTTCTTGTCAGGTTCTATTTTCTTTAAAAACTCTAGTAAACCCATTATATATCTTTAAGTCAATCGTTTTATAAAGTTATTACATCTGGTCACGCATCGTATCTAGTCCTTCTCGCAAGATCTCTTGCAGGGGCATCTTAGACGTACATACGAATTCGCACAAAGCAATGTCTTCTTCTGACATCTCCGCTAGGCCTAATCCTTCCATTCTTTCAAAATCATTGGCCATTATAGATTTCACCAAGTGCTGAGGATAGATATCCATAGGAAGAACAGATTCATACTGTCCCGTTACTACGAATGCTCTCTTCTCACCATGTGTATTAGAATTTCCTTCGAACTCAAGTCCTGGCATGAGGAAGTTAGGGAAGGTCTTACTGATACTAGGTCTAGGTTTTAATGGCAACAACCACCCGAAAAGCTCATGTTCGTTTCCTTCTTTTATAACAGAAACCACATTAGATCTTGCATCTAAGAAATCTTCGCCATCTACCGTTCTTCCTGTCAGCACATTGCCACTTATGATTCTGTTGTTTCCTTCTGCAAGATTCTCAGCAGTAAGATCTCCTATACTAGCACCTAAGTAAGTTTTATACATGGCAGGTTGTAAAACCTGTGTTCCTGCAACACCGACTATACGATCGGCATGGTACTCTCCTGTAAGGAATAACTTTCCTATGGTAATTACATCTTCTACTTTCAATGTCCATACCACATCGGTCGGACTGATAGGATCTGTATGGTGGATCTGTACACCTACATTTCCTGCTGGGTGAGGCCCCGAGAAATAATGCTTTTCAGCGTTCTCCGCTCCAGCATATACAGTGTGTGGACGATTATTTTTATCTCCATTCAGTCCCAGGTGTACACTTCCAGAAGTCAGCACACTCAATGCCGTAATACCTTGCTGAAAAGCTGCTTCATGACCGTCTACAACCACATTTAGGTCTAGTGCTAGCGGGCTCGTATCGAATGTGGAAATAAAAATATTCTTAGGCGTCTCTGATGGATCTGCGACAACATCGAATGGTCGCTGGACGATATGTGTCCATACTCCAGATTCCATTAAGAAGTCTACTAGCACTGAACGATCACTGTCCAAAGAAGGAACGTCATGCTTCTTGTACTTTATCTCTTTATCCGCAAGGATAATCACTTCCGAGATGGCACGTTTAGCGCCTCTCTTGATCTCCACAACTTCTCCGCTTACAGGGGCTACATACTTAATCGATGGATTCCCTTTATCGAAGAATAGCTCGTCACCAGCCTTTACTTCTTCTCCTTCTTCTACCGCCATCTTAGGTATAGGTGCAATTCCTCTGAAATTAGGAGGCCTCACCGCGAATCGATTGACTGGCGCATCATGAATGACTCCATCACTAATCTTTCCAGAAAGATTAATTGAGTAACCTTTTTTCAATTTCTTGTAAGATGCTCCTTTAGTATGAGCGGGTTGATCTCCCTTTATAATAGATCCTAGATCTGGAAATAAAGAGAAGTTTTCTTTTGACGTATCCATCCCTGCTTGTTTCGCTTCTACCTGCATCAGGTTGTCCGTTAACGACAGAATAGCTCCTATCACTAAGACAACTCCTAATCCTATCAATGAATAGATCAATAGGCTGTTGTCAGAACCGGAACCCTGCGCATAACTGGCTTTAGAGAAAAACAAGAAAGATCCAAGATAAATCAATCTGCACTTATGTGATTTCAAGGCTGTCAGATTTTAGTTTTATCAATTTTGCCGCGAAGATAAGAAGTAATGATTATAACATGGGAAGCGGCACAGATGTTTTTGCAATAAACGTTATTTAGATTACATCTAGATAACACAGATTACGCCCTACTCTACCGTAAAAAAATGATGTACGATATCTAATTTCTCCGATCGAGACATCAGGCCAGGATTGATGCCAGGCATACCCTCAGGAATGGGCTTTCTCATTTCTGCGAAATACTTTACCCATATCGAGAAAAACTCTTGAGATGCTGGATCTTTAAAAGTCATAGGTGCCAGCGAAAAAACCTCCTCTCCTACTTGAGCGTTAAAAGCATCCAACAACAGCTCTGAACAATAGTACCTATCATTGCCATATACGAAAAGTGTATCGTAAGCATAGTCTAATTTGCCTTGAGCCCAATCAAGAATCTCTGGAATAGCCTCGGTATAATCTTCTTTCAATCTGCCTACACTCACTCTAGGAAGCCCCGAATCCGTCGTACTTGCATATAAAAAAGTATATAATGGGGTAAGAGTAACGCCTTCTGTCTGTATGGCTTCCAGCACCCAGAGTTCACCCTTATCCATCACAACCAGTCCTACATGGGCATAGTCGATACTGTCCCTCCCATGCGTAACTTTATTGATCGCTTGCGCAAATGGGGAGTTGTCCCATTGTTGAAACAATAGATCCCCAGGCACAATCTTAAATCCCCGATCACCACAACTCAGGAATACACATCCTATCAGAAGGCATAAAAGTATACGCATGTTCTAATGTAGAACAATTCTGCGGCCTTACCAACTTCCGCCGCCGCCGCCGCCAAATCCACCACCTACTGAACCACCTCCAGAAGAACCGCCACTGGATG
>CALIQO010000461.1 GCA_938044055.1 uncultured Saprospiraceae bacterium | reverse complement strand
GTGCAAAAATCTTATCCAAACTGTCTTGTAGCTCTTCTCTGCTATAAGGGAATGAAGTTTCGTTGGTAGAATTAACATTGACAATAGTTAGGTTTATGGTCTGCTCGTTGTAGCTGACCACATTCATCTTTCCCGCAATTTTGATGGAATCCCCCGTCTGATAAGCATAGACTTGATGGGTTTCGTCGTGTGTCTTTCCTTTAGGCTCAAGCACGATTTCGCTTCCTTCAAGTGTAGATCTATCCAGTACCTCAATCGGTGGAAGATTGTTTTCGAATCGTACCTCAGCAGGGACTTCACTTCCATCAGCCATGGCAGCATTGACCTTATCCGTATCTACCCCACCAGCCTTGATAGATTTCCAAGGCACTTCATAGGTATTACCCGCAATCGTAAGTCGATCATAGGCCTCTTCCATACCTGTGTATCTCCAGATATCATATCCGTAGTCATCTCCTTTGTTTTCTTTAAAGAGCACTTGATAATCTGCGTTATACATATTATCCAATGCGTCTTGTAGGTCTTGCAAGGCATCCACTAAATCTTCTTTACACTGCTCAAGATTGACACCTTGTCTCAGGCAATCTATGGCATCTTGTATATTCTGCGCAAGCGAATCATCTAAGTATGGATATTCCTCATTTATGTCATCTACCCCATCGAATATATTCCACCCATCGGTAAAGTAATCGCTGACACCTTCTGTTTCATTCAATACATCATCGATGTCTTCTAGAATATCTATGACCTGATCTAGGATGTCTTGCGTCTCATCTATGACCACAATAATGTCATCTAGAAGATCAGATATCTCCTGTGAGATAATAGCCAATCCGAATCCAGTCACCTCCATAAATCCTCCTACGAGTTGGCAGTTTTCATTGACCTCTATTCCAGAAAACACAAGATTAATCTGTGCCTGTTCTATTATGTTGCTCTTGATAACAGCCTTGCCAGAAAACGATCCACTGCCAGATGCCTCGGTTATCTCTACATTAAAATCTCCAGCAGATATAATACTTCCTACTTGCAGTGCACTGAGCAATGGACTATTACCCAGAACAGCCGGATCAAGAACGCCACAGTTATAAGTTATGTCTTCATCGTCTAAGCCCTGACACATACCATAACTGACTTCAATGGTTTCTGAATAGTCTGAATCTCCGAATCCAGAAACCGATTTCAATCTGTAGTAATAAGTAGTCGAGCCTGACAAGTCTACATCCACTACGCCGTAATCTGTCACCAATGGATCGAAATTATGAACCTGTTCTGTAGATGAAAATCCTTCATCTAGACTGACCTCTAGAATTACTTCTTCCATACACTCGTCTGGAACCCACTGAGCCGTGAAGTATGTCTCTCCTACTTCAGTTGCCTCAGCAGCTAGAGGTATAGAAGGTCCACCACATAAAATCTCTTCATATACATTGGAGTGTGGGCTTTCGCCAAATGCTCCTACAGCTTTTACTCTTATAAAATAATGATTGGAAGGGCTCTGAAAATCAATCAGGTAGGTAAGGTCTGTTGATGAAAATGATGGAACAAGCAAATTGCCAAAATATCCATCAGAAGCAATCTCTACTGTATATTCTTCTGCTTCAGCATACTCTTGCCAGTGTACTATAAATGAAGTTGTTGTCTTATCGGAAGTATGGGTAATTACGGGTGGTGGTGGACCGATCTCATCATCACAAGAATCCGGAATGCCATCTACATCTGTGTCTTCACTCTGGACTCCTCGACAACTACAATCTTCTTGAAATACATCATTTATTGTACAAGGGTCCCCATCATCACATGCTAGCCCTACCTCACACTCATCTGTAGCTTCATCACATACATCTGGAATGCCATTGTTATTTTCATCCGGACCCTGGGTTCCCTTGCAGGAACAATCTTCTTGGATCACATCATCTATCGTACACGGATCTCCATCATCACAAGATTCTCCAGAGATACAATCGTTCGTATCGTCTTCACAAGAATCTGGCACTCCATTGTTGTTCCTATCTTCGCTTTCGACTCCTTTACATCCACAATCTTTCTGGATAACATCATCAATGGTACAGGGATCACCATCGTCGCATTCTGCGCCTACTTCACAACTTACATCTTTGTCACAATCATCCGGTATTCCATCTTGATCGATATCGATGTTGTCATCACCACCAGGGCAAAGATCTTCTTTATCACAGACACCATCTCCATCACTGTCTCTAAGGTTCAATCCTAAACACTCACAATCTTCTGTAATTATATCTTTAATCGTACATGGATCACCATCATCACATTTCTCTCCTACAATACAATCATTATCGCAAGCATCAGGAATTCCATCTGCATCTGCATCTGCTAGGTCATCCCCTTCCGGGCAAATGTCTTCTTCATCGCAGACACCATCGCCGTCCGTATCATTGACTGGAATTCCTACACATTCACAATCTTCATTATAGGTATCTAAAACTGTACATTCGAAACCATCATCACAAAGCAACCCTGGAATGCAATCCTCCTCCGAAACAAGGGTAAAAGGTACGGGCTTACTATATCCTAAATTGTAAAATTGATTCAATCCTGTAGGGTCATATGCTTGAACCCTTGCTAGGTAGGGCTGATTAGGAAACAATTCTTCTTGCGACACATCGTAGTTGAAAAAAGGGCTATTCGTTTCAACAACAATAGGCATCTGAAAATCAAGAACTTCGTCTACAGTCCATCCCTGAGGGTGTTCATAAATAAGTAGATTGTAACCAGCTCGGAAGCCCACATGCTGAGGCTGCCATATAAATTGATAGGATTGAATCGGCGCCAGCGGTATCTCCCCCACAAGAGATATAATTTCTGGAGGTTCATGGATTTCTACGGTACCCATTCCACACCCTAGATTGGAAACAGGATTTTCGTCGAGACGATTGGCATCGTATGCTTCGAAACATATGGAATAAAATCCTTCTGGCAAGGATCCTCCTTGTTTTACTTTTTTTCTGGAAATGCCTCTGTAATCTAGATTTTCATCTTTGAACATTTCTACTAGATCCGCACCAGTGAGGGTCAGCGGAACATTATATTCTAAGGTATAAATATCCCCTATGAAATCTGGATTGGAAATAATTGAAATGCCTTCTCCTGATATAGTCATTCTTATGGCAATATCGAAACTCTGTTCTCTGGGATCGTTAAGTATAAACGTAGCAGCAATGGAGATAGGGTTCTCCATGAGAAAGTCCTCTAGATATGGAAGCGAAGGTGAATTCAGAGAAACAGAACTGGTAACAGGGAAAGTCTGTCCACTAAGTAGATATGGCAGCCATGCTAACCATCCAATAAAAAAGATCTTGGCCCCTTTCTTGAGCATACCTACGACTACTTAATTAGATTTTCGTTCTTCCTTATGAAGCGGTTAAAACCAACAATTTAAATGTCGAGAAACGCGCAGAAAATCAATCTAGCGTTTATAAAGACTGTAGCAATCACTATAGCCTTTATAAAGACCCCTTTATTGAAATCCAAGTCGTCGCTTATCTTTTTAACTTGGGTTATTAAAACACTTCCAACTATATAAGCAGATTATCTCCATTTTGTGACGTTATATCAGCGAAATGATCCTACTTATTTAGCTCATTCAAATTAGCTAATTAAAAATGGCTTACCTAGTTTTACCTACAATAATTATCTGATTAATAGATTATCCACCTTTTATTTAACAGGACAAACTAATTCGGTGCTGCAGCATAGATAAATTGTTTACTTTTGAGGTTTTTCAATAATGAATAATCTGTGAGGCGGTATATCCCCAACATATTGACCATTTCTAGAATTCCGCTCGCGATACTCTGTTGCTATTATGCTGCTGACCTCTCGCCTAAAAGTCTCTTTATATCTATGTTGTTTTTTATGGCGGCTTCATTCACAGATTATCTAGATGGGTATTATGCTAGAAGATGGAATTACGTTTCTACATTTGGGAAATTCACAGATCCTGTTGCGGATAAGCTATTGATCCTAGGCGTGCTCCTGGTATTTGCCTTTAAAGGTGTCATTCCTATGTTTCTTGCATGGATCATTGTAGCACGAGAATTAATCGTTACCATAATACGGATGATGCTGATGTTTAAAAAGGTAGTTACATCTTCCAGGTATTCCGGTAAGATTAAAACTTTCTCTCAAGTGATTGTTTTATGGTTGATCTACAACTTTCTGATTTACAGAAAATTATTGGAAAATCACATTGATCCTATTTGGATCAACAGAATTATAGCAATGATGTGTGTATACATAGTGATTATAACCATCTACTCTGGAATAGAAGTATTGTGGCTAGACCGAAAGAAGGTTAAGGACTTAATCTAAGCATATTTTTTCTTCAGCACATTTGCGTAAGCGATATACATCAGATAAGCAATAAAAGTACCTAGCCCTCCTCCGGACAACACATCTAAAGGATAATGGACACCCACATAAACCTGAGAAATACTTACAATTCCTGCCCAAGCCAGTAGAATAAATCTCGATTTACGGGATAGAAATACGACCCAAGCTAGATAACAAGAGATAAAAAAATGATTGGTTGCATGGGACGATGTAAAACTGTACCCACCGCCACAGTGCACCCTTTCTATTACTTCAAGTCCTCCGGTATTGCAAGGCCGGACCCGCTCCACAGATTTCTTAATAATCGTGCTGGAGGTATAATCACTTATTCCTACACCCATAAAGAGAAAGAGCAGTATCCATCCCCATTTCTGTCTTTTCCAGATGATGTAAGAAACTAAACCTATGTAGACTGGAATCCATGTAAGCTTGTTCCTCATTATCGGAAGGAGCCAATCGAAGAATGGATTCGTAAGATCTCCGTTAATACACTGAAAAAGCAAGGTGTCGAATTCAAGAATACCCATCATGGAAGCTACAATTTATCATGCAATTATCGTGTAAACTGAGACAATTCTTACATTTGTGCACAGTAAAAAAAATAATATGACACTTATTAAGTCGATCTCGGGAATCCGAGGAACAATCGGAGGAGAACCTCAAGAAAACCTGACACCTGTTGACATCGTTGAGTGCACGGCAGGATTCGGTAGTTGGATTAAGAAAAATGGAAGTCGCCTGAAGGTCGTTGTAGGAAGAGATGGGAGAATCTCAGGGCCTCAGGTATCCACCTTAGCTATTCAGACCTTACTTATGCAAGGCATCGATGTTGTAGATCTGGGCTTGTCAACTACACCCACTGTAGAGATGGCTGTAAAGTATCTAGATGCTGGTGCAGGAATCATATTCACAGCAAGCCACAATCCTAAGCAGTGGAATGCACTCAAGTTTCTCAACGACAAAGGTGAGTTCATATCTGCCGAGGATGGAAGGCGTATTCTCGATCTAATTAAAGAAAAAGATTTATCATTCGTAGATGTGGATCAGCTAGGAAGTCTATCGCGAGAAGATGGGATGATGGATCGACATATAAATGATATATTCAACCTACCATATATTCATGTTGATGCCATTAAGGCTAAAAAATATACTGTTGTTGTGGATTGTATCAATTCGACAGGAGCTATCTCAGTAATCCCATTACTTGAAAAACTGGGTTGTGAGGTGATCGCCATCAATGCAGAAATCAACGGAGAATTCGCCCATAATCCAGAGCCACTTGCGAAGCACTTGACGCAACTAAGTCAGGCTGTAACAGAGAATAAAGCGCACCTGGGTATAGCTGTAGACCCAGATGTC
>CALIQO010000460.1 GCA_938044055.1 uncultured Saprospiraceae bacterium | reverse complement strand
GGTAAGCCAGGCATCCATATAGGCGCTATGTATCGGACCAGGATTAGCAATTCTTTCTTTTTTACATCTGGAGCGCACTTCAGCCAGAAGGGAGCTTCATTCGCAGGTATATTTGATTTTACCCTAAACTATATAGACATACCATTGCTTTTCGTATATCAGAAAGATCCTGAAAGAGGGTTTTACGCAGATTTCGGACTTTATGCAGCAGCCCTTATTTCTGCCAATTCTGAAGGAGAAGACATTAAAGATGGATTTAAGTCAGCAGACTTCGGATTGATGCTCGGAGCAGGATATGATTTCGGTAGAATCATGGTAGGCTTACGCGGGGGAATAGGATTTCTCAATGTCACTGCAGATGACGATGTAGGTTCTTCTGGAGACAAGGCAGTCAACAGCAACGGACAATTGTATGTAGCCTTTAAAATATAAAAGAATAAATACTGAGTATCTACTTCAGGGGAGGTAGATACTCAATATTTATTTTACAGCTATTGCACTTATTTCCACATTGACATACTTAGGAAGATTAGCTACTTCTACGAGCTCCCTTGCTGGGGCTGTAGCTTCATCGAAATATTCAGCATACACAGCATTGATTCTCCCATAATTTTCCATGTCTGAAACAAAGACAGAGCACTTAACTACATCCTCATAGGTCATATCCGCTTGTTTTAAGATAAAACCTAGGTTTTTCATAACTTGATGCGTCTCAGCTTCTATGTTTTCCATAACCATGTTACCTGTTGATTGATCGATGGCTATCTGTCCAGAGATGTATAAGGTGTTTCCTCCCTTCACAGATTGATTATAAGGTCCTACTGGGGCAGGTGCTTCAGGCGTATTGACAATTTCTTTCATCACATAAATATTTATTTCCAATATACAATCTTGACTCCATGATTGGATATAGAATCCAATAAAAAAGCCCCTGCCGATAAATCGGAGGAGCTTCGGTTTTCAATTCGTTGGATTGACTATTCGTCAATTTCTTCAGCTTGGATCACTACTTGACCCTTATAATACATACTTCCTTCTGACCAGTAAGCCCTATGGAATAGGTGTGGCTCACCTGTGGTCTTACACACTGCTATCTGGGGCACAGTAGCTTTCTTGTGTGTTCTTCTTTTGTTTTTTCTCTGCTTTGAGATCTTACTCTTAGGATGTGCCATCTCTTATTATTTTTATTAGTTATTATCAAAATTAATGCCTTTCAGATCTTCCCATAAGGAAGATCCTGACTCAGCGGACAATCGATTTTCAAGTTTATCCAGAACCTCCAAGTTACATGGTTGAGGGTTTTCTTCCTCACAATCATAAACTTTTATAGTCGGAACAGAAAGTACGATATACTCGTATATAAGATCGCTGATCTTAATCACAGAGGCATCTGGACTTATATACATCACTTCATCATCAGAAGTTTCTTCTTCACTCAACTTGATTAAGAGCCTGTATGCTCCTTGTATCGGTAAGTTAATTTTCTCTAGACATCGGTCACAATTAACCTTGGTCTTTCCTTCTATCGTCCACAGCGTTTCCGTAATTCTGGGTCTTTTATCGATTTCTACTTTTATTGCAAAATGGCCATTATTAATGACCTTATTATCGTAGTGATCGAAAAAAGTATCTGTCACTTCAAAAACCAATTCGTGCTTTCCATCATTCAATCCCTTATACGGAATGGAAAGATGTTTCATTGGATCTTTCATTCTTGAACTTTTTCAAAATGGAGTGCAAAGGTAGCACTAAATAATACAAAGTGAAAGAAATTTTGAATTATTTTTGCTATTTAAGCGCCAAATAATTCAAGTGGAATCTGTCGATATTCTATACCAAGACAACCATTTAGTTGCTATTAACAAGCCTCATGGCTGGGTGACGCATCCGTCCCCTATGGCTAGAAATGCAAGGTATTCGGCTATGAAACAATTGAGAGACCAGCTAGACACTTATGTATACCCATGTCATAGGCTAGACAGCAAGACCAGTGGAATTCTTTTATTTGCCTTGAGCAAATCACAACATAGAATAGTAAGTGACCTCTTCATGCAGAAGAAAGTAATCAAAACATATCTGGCCATTGTAAGAGGATATACAGCAGATAAAACGACCATTGATTATCCTCTCATAAACGATAAAGGAAAATCTCAAGACGCGATAACCCATGTCCATACCCTCCAGCGCTCAGAAATTCCATTTCCCTATGGTAAGTACGAAACTTCCCGATATTCACTTGTGAAAGTAATGCCAGAAACTGGCCGGATGCATCAGATAAGAAAACATCTGAGTCACATCAGGAATCCCATCATCGGGGATAGACCTCATGGATGCAATAAACAGAATCGATTGTTTAAAGAAAAGTGGAATATGACATCTATGCTCTTGCATGCTTATGCCCTAGAAATCCCAGAACTTGGTCTACAATTAAAAGCTAGTCCCAGCCATCCTTTTTTAGACATGTATGAGACACTGGGATTCCATGGGAGAGAATCCATTATTGTTTCTTAACCCAGTCTGCTATGGTAAGCATGGCTTCTTCATTTACCGTTTCCGATATAACACCATATTCTCCAGGTGCTCCTGTAATGGCGGATTGAAACAAGTGATTGAG
>CALIQO010000459.1 GCA_938044055.1 uncultured Saprospiraceae bacterium | reverse complement strand
GTGGACTTTTAATGAGAATATCATCTTCATAATGATAAACCCTTGCCATTTGATGAAAAATGGAATCTAAACTGCTTACTCCTGAATGGGTCATTTTTGCAATCTTAAATACATGCCTTTGCATATATTCAGAAAAAGCTTGGCCAGAGACTTTCTCTATTATCGTTGCTAAAATGAAGTATCCTACGTTACTATATTGAGTCTTAGATCCTGGATAAAATAATGCAGGTTTTTCTGCAATATAATTTACAACTGAATCCTTAGTTATTCGCGCATTGGAATTAAATAATGGATCTACATCATCGGCAACTCCTGAAGAGTGATTTAATAACATTCTTATAGTAATGAATTCTCCATTTGGAATGTTTGGATAAAACTTAGACAATCGATCGTCAAGCGATAACTTATTATTCTCTGCAAGTTGTAAAATAGCTACCGAGGTGAATTGTTTAGAAACAGAAGCCAAACTGAATTTTGTGTCAATTGTGTTTTTTACTTTCCATTCGTAATCAGCAAAGCCATAAGCTTTTTTCAATAAGATTGAGTCGTTTTTTGTTACCAATACTGTTCCTGAGAAATTATTAATTTCAGCATGTGCATCCATGTAATTTTCTAAGGTGGCAGACATAGAGGTCTGTGAATCACAACTCAAGATCCAGAAGCAAGCAAGTAGAATTAGTATTGTTTTCAATTATTTGGGTTTACAGTTCGAAATTATTTTTCCTAAAATATTTTGCAATTGCATTTGTTCTTCCTTTGATATTCCGGATAATGCTATTTCCCTGTTTTCCTTGACTTGAGGCGTTAATAGATTTAATGCCTCTATACCTTTGTCCGACAATTTCAAATCGAACCTTCTTCGATCAGATTGGTTTATGAGTCTTTTGAGATAGTTTTTTTTAACCATTAATTCTATCATACGAGTTATAGAAGCATAATCCTTATAAGTTAAATCCGCAATTTCTTTTTGTGATAAACTCTTTTCCTCATGAAGAATCATCAATACCAAACATTGATCAAGTGTAATATCGGAAATGTGCTTCTTAATGTTTTGTTGCGATAGTTTTCTATAGTCCTTTATTGATTGTTCGATCAAATAGAATATCGTTCTTACTGGGCTTATACTATTCATAGGCGATTTTAATTGATACAAATATAATTGATATATCAATTATATGCAATTATTAATCTACATTTCTTGGCTATAAATTAGACAGAACGCTTAATTGTATAAACAGAAATGGAGCTTTTAGCCACAATACCATTTTATAATCCCACCTTATTTTGATAAAATTTAATCTACTTTCTCAACTTGAAATTTTTGATCTGTGTAGTATCATAGATCAAATACCCTTATACAAGCATATAGATAAAGTACTTAAGGAACATCTCAGTCACCTTAGCAATAATATTATTATAAGAAACGTAAGTTCTCTTACTAGTTATGGAACTCAGCATTGTGAACCAGTGCTTTTCCGCACTCAGCACATGCACCTGCACCAGCTGCTCCTCCAGCATGCCCGTCAGCGCAGATGTAATGATACACACCAGCTGCATTCGTTGCAGCGCCAGTACTGGCTGGAGGTGTAATTGTAGTTCCTGGATCACCTGCAGGAGTACTTGCAGGTTGATTGTGGAATGCTTGATTGTGAACATATGCGTTACCACATACAGGACAGTTGCCTGCCGCATCTCCGCCACTTCCAGCACATCCATTGGCACAGTAATAATGTTGAACATTGCCATTTACTCCACCCGCAGCTGGAGAAGAAGGAACCGAGGGGACAGGGTCAGCAACCGTTTCAGGAACAGATGATTGAATCTCCGCTCTAGCATCATCTTTAGCTTTAGAGTTTCCTGAAGAACAATTGATTAATGTCATACAGCCAACGAGGGCTATTAGTAAAATACGCATATTTATAGTCTTTAATAAGTGGCAAAATACATCTTTTTCTCTTTACCTCCTGCACAATTGATGCCGATTCACCTTTTCTTAAGAAAGATATATCCGTTATTTCTTAAATGAGTGGTATTTTTTAATCAATCCTGCTGTGCTTGAGTCGTGATCACCTCCGCTATTTTCATCTTTCAATTCTGGAAGTATATCAGCTGCTAATTGCTTACCAAGTTGCACACCCCATTGATCGAAGCTAAATACATTCCATATATACCCTTGGACGAATATCTTATGTTCATACAATGCGATCAATTGTCCCAGCGTATATGGCGTAAGTGCTTTAAGTAAAATACTGTTAGAAGGTCTATTTCCATCAAATACTTTGTATGGCGCTAGTTTCTCAATATCCTCTCGGGATAAACCTGCCTTTTCTTCCTCCAGTATAATTTGTTCAATGCTTTTACCATTCATTAAGGCTTCCGTCTGAGCGAAAAAATTAGCCAATAGCTTCTCATGATGATCAAGGTAATTGTGGTGTGCATTTGCGGAAGCGATAAAATCACAAGGGATCAGCTTGCTCCCCTGGTGAATCAACTGATATAAAGCATGTTGACCATTGGTCCCAGGCTCACCCCAGATTATCGGACCCGTCTCATAGTCCACCTTATTCCCAGCACGATCTATACTCTTTCCATTGCTTTCCATATCTGCTTGCTGAAGGTAGGCAGGAAATCTATGCAGGTACTGATCATAAGGAAGAATGGCGTGGCTATCTGCACCGAAAAAATTATTATACCATATTCCCAGTAAGCCCATGATGACAGGGATGTTTTCTTTCCATGGAGTTTTCTTAAAATGCTCATCTATCTGATTAAGGCCTGCCCTCAATTCCTGAAAATGATCGAATCCCACAGCAAGGGCTATGGATATTCCTATCGCAGATGACAGGCTATACCGTCCGCCTACCCAAGACCAAAACCCAAATATATTTTCCTTCGCAACACCAAAGGCGCTGGCTTTCTCTATATTAGTAGACAAGGCAATGAAGTGCTTAGATAGATCTTCATCTTTTACACCCTGAGATTGAACCCATGATTTAGCCGTCTCGGCATTGGTCATGGTTTCTTGTGTGTTGAATGATTTAGAAGCAACAATAAACAAGGTAGTTTCTGGATCGATCTTTTTTAAAGTCTCGTGTATATCTGCACCGTCTACATTAGATACAAAATGCAGTGTGACATCTTCCTTGCGATAAGGAGCAAGAGCTTCCGAAACCATATAAGGTCCTAGGTCCGATCCACCTATACCTATATTTACTACATGCTTCAACCTTCTACCTGTATATCCCATAAGTTCTCCAT
>CALIQO010000458.1 GCA_938044055.1 uncultured Saprospiraceae bacterium | reverse complement strand
AACAAACTGGTTATAGGTAAATCAGGTGAATTATCCATCGATAACAAAACATTACATGTTGCTTCACCAGATCAAGATATTATAGGAACAATTCTGGGGAAATTAATTATAACAAACAATGGCGTTCTCAGGATTGGAAATTGATTTATCAATTCTACTTAACTATGATATTTCCATTAATGACGTGATTTAAGATCGAATGTTAAAATGATATGTACAGACTTAATTCAGAAGAGTTGCATAGCCATAGCTATGGATCAAGAAAAAGCTGAAGTATTGTGGATCAATGCTTTGTATAAGAATTAACAATTTGCTCTTAAATCATTTCAATCATCAATAGTAAAAATGCATAGAAAATAATTTAGTAATTTCAAGAATGCGTCATAAGCTACTATTTCATTTTTTTTGTCTAATCATTTGCGCAAGCTGGAATATAGGTATAGCCCAACCCAATTATAAAATTCAATTTTACACTTTAGAAGATGGACTATCTCAAGGCTCCGTATATAGTTTCTATAAAGATCACCTAGGCTATATGTGGATGAGTAGCCATGAAGGCTTGAATAAGTTTGATGGAAATAATTTTCAAGTATATCGCGATACAAGAAATGATAGCACATCCATAAAGGGCAATAATATTGTCGGTATTGTTCAAGACCCATATAACAATATATGGGTAGGAAGTGAAGTCTGTTTGAATAAATACATTTATGATGAAGATAGATTTGAATCTATCTATATAGATGACAATAATACACGGAGTGATCATTATCCCTTTTATGCAGACAGCAGTGAAGTATGGTATATGAGTGAGGATGAAGGATTAGTAGCATATAACTTTCTCACAGATTCTAAAGAAATCATTGCTTCTGAATTAAAGTATCAAAGGAATTATTTCATCATCAAGGCAGCACTTGCTGACATCGATCACAACATATGGATAAGAACAGGCAAGGGTATAATATCTATCAATAGAAAATCGAAGGACAAAAAATCCTTCTACGCTGGCGAAAACATTAGGTGTCACACACTCGATGCAGATAGTAATCTATGGATCGAGTATAATTCGGAAGATAATCGGTATTCTACCTTGGTCAAAGTTGACAGAATTACTGGAAATCATCACACGTATTCCCTCACAATGGATATAGGATCAGAAGTAATTGACATCGCTATTCAATCAGATGATAGAGTATGGATAGGAACTGCATTCAATGGTCTTGTCTTAGTTGACATAATTAACAATAAAGTTGTTGAAAAAATAGATAGGAATCATCCAAGGATAAATAGCTTACCTACAAGCTCTGTCTCCAATCTTTACTACGATTCAGATTCTATACTTTGGGCAAGCAATGATCCTAAGGGTGTTTTCAGCATAATGGAAGATGACAAACCCTTTGGCTTAATCTCTGATTTTATCATTGATAACCAAGAAGTGCGGCCTGGTGGATTTAGGAGCTTCTACTACTTAGGAAACAATAAAGTCCTTGTAGGCACTGAAGATGAAGGTATATCCATATTTAATTCCTTAACAGGAAAAATAGAGGGTCGCTTTCTATCATCATTATACAACAACAGACATGCTTCCTCTATGCTAATCGACAAGAACAATTTCTTATGGATCGGTAGTTATCAAGGTGTTACTAAGATTGACTTAAACAGGAAAGCTGTCGATTCTTATAGAAATAAATTCTTAGAAACACCTGGCACTTCACAATTGATATGGAACATTATAGAGGATTATAATGGAAGGGTATATTATTCCACAGACCATGGTGTTTATGCTTTCGCAAATGGAATTACATATCAACTTCCAGTGTATCAATCCTTACCAACTGGAGTTATTTTCATTGATAACAAAAACCATCTCTATATTCCTAATAGAGGCAATGGATTTGCCTCTATTCATCTTGATTCATTGTGGAAAGAGGGGAATATTAATAGTAAGGCAGCATTCCATATGCATAAATATGACATCACTATAAAATCATTTCATCAAAAAGGAGACGACTTATGGGTAGGAACAACTCAGGGCCTTATCCATTTTAAATTCAATAAGAATAGAAATAAAACTTCAATAATTAAACAATACGGATCTGATGATGGATTCCCTTCTAATATAATATATGGTGTCCTTGAAGACAGCGAAGAAAACCTCTGGATGAGTAGCAACAGAGGACTAATTAAATTAAATATAAATAATAACCATGTTTCTATATATGATCCGGCTGATGGACTACAAGGGTATGAATACAACACCAATACTTTCTGCATGCTTCCATCAGGAATGATGCTATTCGGAGGGGTTAATGGGTTCAACTTCTTTTATCCTTCCAAGATAAAATCAGTTGAGGCAGAATATCTACCTCCTCATCTCTACCAACTAAGGTTTAACGATCAATCTGTTTTAAGGTTAGCTGAAGAAGAAAAAACTGAATTGAGTTTCGATCACAATAGTTTCAGCATAGAATATGTCAGTCCTTATTTTAATTCTACAAGGGGATTATCTTATGAATACAGCATAAATAATAACGAATGGAAAAATGCCCCATCTTCTTCTATTCCATTTTATGAGCTTTCACCGGGTATATATGAAATCAAAATCAGGGTGAAACCAGAAACAACCTCAACCGAAACACCTGAAAGTCAATTAATGATAAAGGTTCTTCCTCCATGGTATGACACCATATGGTTTAAGGCGTTTTTGTCAATTTTAGCCCTTATCCTCTTTGTTACACTTCTTAAATGGAGGTTCAGAACCATCAGAGCGAGGGAGCAACTTCAATCCAAGATCAGGACCTTAAAGCTTGATGCTTTACAATCTCAGATGAACCCACATTTTATATTTAATTGTTTAAATACAGTAGACAGCTATATGGCTAGAAATGAAAGAGAGAAAGCTTCTGCATACTTAAACGAATTTGCCCAACTAATAAGATTGGCGCTTAACAACACTAAGAAAGAAATGATCCCACTTAAAGATGAACTCGCCTTTATTGAAAAGTATGTGCGTATGGAACAAGAAAGGTTCAATCCTCCATTTAAGTTTATGCTCAATCTTAACAACGATGAGGCGTTTATGCATATAATGGTTCCACCTCTCCTAATTCAACCGATTGTGGAGAATGCCATATGGCATGGTTTATCTAAGTCCAGTAATAATGGTATACTAGAAATTACAGATGCTCAATCTGAATCCACCTATACCCTTCTCGTCAGAGACAATGGGCCAGGATTCGACAAAAATCTTATTCGCCACAGTGATGACCCTCATGGGTTACAGATTATAGAAGATAGGATTTCTCTTTACAATAAGAATTCTAAAATTTCAATGGATATTCAATATTCTATGGACCCTATGACTACTATTCAGATTCATTTCAAAAAGAAAGAGTAAGATTATTACATAATGACCCTCTTAAATCGAGGAGGACCATCAGAAAATTATACTACTATTTAATTTCACTTTCTTTAGTAATAAGAAAAATCTCTTTTATTCCTTAAAAGTAACTTCCGTTGTTTCATGTTCATACCTCTCTCCATTAGTCAGTTCTACAATGATTTTATATTTCAATTTATTAGAAAGGCTAGGCTTCTCTATAGGTCTAACTTGGAAAAAATCATTCTGGATGTTTTCTTCATTTCTATCTATGAAAGCAGTGACACCCTCATTTACACCAAAATCATA
>CALIQO010000457.1 GCA_938044055.1 uncultured Saprospiraceae bacterium | reverse complement strand
TATCATTTTAATCATTCTATATTTGACAGATATGCTTCTTGACAGTCGACATAAAATCCATGATTTAGTTACATCCTTCTATACAACTGTAAGGAAGGACGATTTACTAGGACCCATCTTCAATGGCCACATTGATGATTGGGACCATCACATGGATCGACTGACAGATTTCTGGGAAACCAATCTCCTATTCATTCCTAAATACAGAGGCAATGCTGCAGATGTCCATGTAGAAGTAGATGAGGCTTATAATCATGGGATAACTCAGTTGCACTTCGAGAGATGGATATCCATATGGTTTAAAACCATAGATGATAACTACTCAGGATTAAATGCAGAACGAGCCAAGATGAGAGCCCGGAAAATGTCTACTCATATGTTTATCAAGATATTTCAGAATAGGAAGTGAATAGATTCTATGTTGGAAGTTTAGCATACCCATACCCTGAGGACTCATATGTAACCTTTTCTGATATATTTTAAAAATGTTATATTAGGATGGTTTAAAGAATACTTATGGAGACGTGACCTATTATAGACAAGGGTGAAAAAAGATATTAGACATAGCAGACTGTGGGCAAGTGTAGTACTTGTATTCTTGCCTTTGCTTAGCTGGGCTCAGCCCTTCCCTGTCACCGGAAATGTACAGCTATCTGGAACCAGCATTCCTTATCTAGAAGATCTACTGCGTCAGGAACCTACCTTGATGACCTATGCCATTGTGCTCAATGACTTGGCAGCAGATCAGGTGGATGTTGTATTGCGGGTATCCATCTCTGGCAATGGAATCAGCATCATCAATCGGCCCGATTTCATCGGAGACATCATAACCTTGCGGTCGGGAGAATTACAATTGCTGACTGGATTCGAACTCAGCACCTACTTCAATCCGGATCATCTTTTGTTTCAAGGAATTACCAGAGAGGAATTTATCAATTCGGGTAGATTGCCAGAGGGTTTCTATTCTCTGTGTATAGAAGCTTATGATGTCAACCAACCGGACAAGCTGGTATTGTCTAACAATGCTTGCGCCATGGGCATCCTAGAAATCCACGATCCACCCATCATCATCGATCCATCCGCTGACCTCGTCTACAGCGATGTACAGAACATTACCTTCCAGTGGCAGTCCATGCATGCGGGTACCTTTCTTACAGATTACATTGTATACTTGTATAAGTGTCCCCTCGGCATGACCGATGATCAGGTTCTACCATCATACAAGAATCTCTAAAACAAAGACGTAAAAGAAAACCAACAAAGCCTTCTCAAGGCTCTAAAGTGGCACGAAGAAAGTCTAAAGAGAAAAGATCACAAATCAAGCAGATGAGGAAAAAGCCTACAATCGATTAGTTGATTAGATGTACTTTTTTAATTACAACCATCTGCTACGGGGACAGCCTTAAGATTTGAAGTAGATGTTGCTTGAAACCCAGGTAATAGTTTCACACCTTCGTCAGCTCCATATAAGTTAAGTTGGTTGTCATACGAATGGATGGTTTGTGTTGATGTGATTTCCTTAGGCGTTTCTATAAGTTGTCCATTATAGACTTCTTCGTTTCCTAGATTAATATTCACAAAATCACAATGACCTACCAGTGACATATTTAGTTGTGATACCTTTAAGGGCATATTCTCCCACATTCTTGCTACTTGCCCATCAGTAAAATCTTGCGAGCACCATCTGGAACCGTAGTTCATAATATTTTCATAGACGATTTGATTCATTTCATATGGCACATTACATGCATCTGTTGGGTTATTATTATACCACATTGAAAAGGATGAGCCACATTCATCTTCATCGCCACCAGTTATTCCTATAGATGCTGGATTGCCGAATTCTAAGTTTATTGCAGCTGGAGTATCACATATTTTATCGCCCTCTTCTTCGCAGTTGTAACAAGAATCATTAGGGTCTCTAGTTACGTTCTCTCCTGGTACAAAAGTATGGTCTAACCCAAAGGTATGTCCAAGTTCATGCATAAGAGACCACCCATTATAAAGCAAATCTTCGTTTAGCACTACAGTATTGGTTCTGTTGTTTGGTTCATTCCAAGGACTATTTGCATGTTGACTTAATCCATTAGTAAGATTCAAGTAGAACAGGTTAATGTAACCTGAAGCCCCATATGAGCTTGCTGGATCCCAAAAGGTGGGTTCATCGCAAATGTTCCATTGAGAAAAAGGATTGTCCCAACTACAACCGTAACCATCATTAAGTGATTCGTTTTCATATTTGTCATAATCTACTAAGACAAGCTCGACATTAAATCCTTCGAATTCGTATCTAGTATTCGTTTTATCTATTTCCGCTTGGATTGAATCTTCCTCTAGGTAGGTATCCCACCAGTCTTCACCATCAAAGACTATTGCTCTAACTGGAATTTTTAGCTTTTGTCCATCGAGGGCCAATTGTGCTAGAATGGCTGCATTATGTGCTACACCATCTTTTCCTTTTTCGGAAAGCGTAAGTTTATCAGCTGAGGAGGAGGCATGATGCATCGAACAAGGAATAAGATTTTTCGAAGTTTTAGCAGATCTTATGTTATGCTCTTTGGGCAAGAGAAAAGATAAGGATAACAAAAAAGGCAATGCAATTTTAAAATTGAATCTATTCATGATATTCCTATTTTGAAATATTTTTCTCTATAAGAGATAATCGTTTTTCTAATTCGATAATGTAT
>CALIQO010000456.1 GCA_938044055.1 uncultured Saprospiraceae bacterium | reverse complement strand
AGTCCCAGGAAGCCCTATAAAAGGAATGTTATATTCTTTGGAGAAAATATTTGCTCCTGTATAGGTGCCATCTCCTCCGATCGCAACACATGCATCGATCTGTCGAGCCAGAAGATTATCATAGGCTTTTTTTCTCCCTTCAGGCGTCTTGAACTCCATAGAGCGGGCAGTTTTAAGAACAGTACCTCCTCTATGTATGATATTCGCAACATCACTTTTATCTAATCTCTCTATGTTGCCATTAATCATACCATCATATCCCCGATATATTCCATAGACTTGGATATTATGGTATGCAGCGGTTCGAACAACGGCTCTTGTAGCAGCATTCATGCCAGGTGCATCTCCTCCTGACGTAAAAACGGCAATTCTTTTTATATCTGAACTCATTTTCTTGTATTGATATTGATCTGTCGCTCATTATGGCGCACCGAAAACAAGCGGTAAATGTAGCTATTTTTTCTTATTTCTTTCCTTACTTTGTGGCTATTTAAAATCCCTAATCATATATGAATTCAATAAAAAAAATTGCTGTTATCGGCGCAGGTACTATGGGAAATGGTATTGCTCATGTATTTGCCCAGAAGGGCTATCCAGTGTCCTTATGTGATGTATCAGAAGACAGATTGCAGAAAGCAAGGCTTACAATTGAGAAGAATTTATCGCGTCAATTGCGAAAAGAAAAAATCACAGAAACTGAAATGGCCGAAGCACTCGGGAATATATCCTTGTATACAGACCTTAAGGAAGCTGTAGGAGATGCAGATTTAGTTGTAGAAGCGGCTACGGAGAACGTGACTTTAAAGTTAGACATCTTTAAGCAGATAGATAGTCTCGTGCCATCATCTTGTATCCTTGCTTCTAATACTTCATCAATATCAATTACAAAAATTGCTTCAGCAACCAATCGAGCTGACAAGGTTATTGGTATGCACTTTATGAATCCGGTGCCGGTTATGAAACTGGTTGAAGTAATTAAGGGATATGCTACTTCTCAGGAAGTATGCGATGGAATCATGCAACTATCAGAAAACCTCGGTAAGATTCCTGTTGAGGTAAATGATTATCCAGGATTTGTTGCTAACCGCATTCTTATGCCTATGATTAATGAAGCCATAATCTCGCTTCAAGAAGGAGTCGCGGGCGTAGAAGAAATAGATACAGTTATGAAGTTAGGGATGGGACATCCTATGGGACCCTTAGAATTAGCTGACTTTATCGGCCTTGATGTCTGTATGGCTATAATGAATGTATTATATGATGGATTAGGAAGATCAAAGTATGCGCCTAGCCCCTTACTTGTTAATATGGTTACTGCACAGAGATTAGGTAGGAAAACAGGGGAAGGATTTTACACGTATAATAGGGAGACCAAGGATAAGAAAGTTTCTCAGTTCTTTTCCTAAGCGCCATCTGGTTCTAGGAAATCATCCTTAAACTGATCAATTTCCCTGCGTTCTCTTTTAGTAGGACGCCCTGCACCCTTAGATCTTCGTTCTGGTTTAGCCTTGCCTATGAACCAATCCTTATATTTATTGAGTTCTTCTTCAGGTGTATGATTGATATAGCATGGTTCTGCGAGTGTTGCAGATACTCGTTTATTTAGTAAATCTACGACCTCGTAGATGAGATTGAAACCTTCCTTTTTCACATGAAGGGTTTCACCTCTGACTAGCATATAACTTGGTTTCAGTCTTTTCTCGCCGATGCTGACCTTTCCGTTTTTGCATGCGTCTGTAGCTATGCTTCTACTCTTGAATATACGTACACTCCATAACCACTTGTCAACTCGGACTTTATCCATCTTTTAAACCCGGTTTCTTTAAATCCAGAGATTGTAGGGTCTCCAGAACTTTTTTTCCTATAAAGTAATTGCGATACCACCGTTGATCTACTGGAGCAATAATCCAGGGAACCTCTGATCGGTTTATGGCGTCTTCATAAGCTAGTCTATATTTATCCCACAATTTTCTCTCTTCCCAGTCACCTGGATTGTGCTTCCATTGCTTTTCTGGATCATCTATTCTTTCCTGTAATTTTTCTCCTTGACGGTCATGGGATAGATGTAAGTAAAATTTAAGGATAGTAGTCCCGTTGTCGTTAATTAACAATTTCTCCCAGGCATTAATAGCATCAATCCTATTGGTAACCTTTTCTTCGTCTATCCATCCGTGTACACGCTGGATAAGTATGTCTTCATAATGAGATCTATTGAATACCTTAATCTGACCTTTGGCAGGGGCTTGCTTGTGAACCCTCCATAAAAAGTCATGGGCAAACTCTTCTTCTGTTGGCTTTTTAAAACCGTAAGCACTCAATCCGACAGGGCCACAATACTTAAATACATTGGCAGTAGTTCCATCCTTGCCACTAGAGTCCATCCCTTGAAGGACGATAAGCAAGCTATGTTTTTTCTGAGCATTTAAGATGTCTTGAAGACGAGCTATTTCTTTAGCAATCTTTTCAGTCTCTTTCTTTATGCTTTTTTTCGTTAAGCCCTCAGGAGCCTTTGTTGATATTTCTGATAAGTTTATCATTTCTTATTATTCTGTTCTGCTTTACTTGATTTATTTCATTTTATTCCGCTTGACCAGGTAAGATTGAAGAATAGGGAAGAAGCCTTTATT
>CALIQO010000455.1 GCA_938044055.1 uncultured Saprospiraceae bacterium | reverse complement strand
CCTCCTCCACCGTACTTCACTGGTAAACTCGGCCCGAAAGCTCCTATATCAGCAAGCCCTTTAAACAGATGTTCTGGACATTCTGCTTTCTCAGCGTATGCTTCTATGATAGGACTTACTTCTTTCTTTACCCATGCGCGGACTGCATCACGAGCAAGGATATGGTCTTCAGAAAGCAAGGCATCTATCTGGTAATAATCGTGATGCTGGTATAAGTCCGTTTTTACAGACTTCATGGAAGAATCGATGGTATCTTTCATACAAAATTATATAGGTAAGAATAATGCTGTAAAGGTAAGGGCTTATCTATGATCTTCCTGGAAGCGGGATGATTAATATTACTTGAATATCCATTATATCATCTTATGGATGACAATGCCGCATAGATGGAGAGGCTTTCTTGGTCTCGATTCGATGCAATGAATTCCATGAAATTTTTTCTGGTAATGTTTCTAGCGCCGAGGCTACCGAGTAAGGCCGTTTCTTGCTGACAGTCTATGATGGTTATTCCCGCTTCACGCAAATGTTTTACTAGAGATATAAAACCATACTTTGAAGCATTGGGCATATCTGTAAACATAGACTCCCCATAAAATATCTTTCCTAGTAATACACCATATAATCCTCCGACGATGCGGTCTCCATCGTAAACTTCTACAGATAAGGCATGGCCCATCTCATGTAATACCGTATATGCTTCTATGAAACGATCATTAATCCATGTACCGCCTTGTCCTTTTCTTTTTTTGTTGCGGCACCTAACCATAATTTCTGTGAAATGCTGGTTGTATGTTACACGATATTTCTTCTGATTAAAATAAGAGCGCATAGACTTAGCAATCTTAAGTTCTTCAGGATACAGAACGAATCTAGGATCGGGATTCCACCATAATGGAAATTCATCATTATACCATGGGAAGATGCCTTGTCGATAGGACAACAATAAGGTTGATACATTTATTTTTCCACCTACAGCGATTATACCTGTAGAATCTGTGGATTCATAAGATGGGAAAACAGGATTCTGAGGATCTAGGAGAATCATTATTTTATATCAATAAGAGAAGTACGTATAAGTCTACTCTAGATACCTAAAGGAAGAAGGTGCTTCTATTCCTCTACAAGTGTCTCAATAACTGCGGAAAGACCTCTATCTACTAAGGCATCTTTCATAGGCTTAAGGACATCTATGCCTGCTGTCTTAACAATCGCTCTTCCCTTAAAGTGGACCAATAAGGACAATTGCTCTGATTGCTCATACGTATGGCTACAGACTTCCATGAAGCACTGTATTACCCAGTCAAATGTATTGAAATCGTCGTTATAAACAATAAGCTTAGAAACTTCTGTCGCAACAGCTACTTCTTCTTCTTGCAATAATTCATTGAAGTCATAAGAATTTTCAATGGAGTTCATTCTGATAGCTTTTCTTTATCGTCAATATCTCTAACTAGTTGAGTCCAGCTAAAGTTTCCTTTATTTTATTAAAATCTGGTAAGTCACCTGCATTTTCAAGTACTTCAGCGTATCTGATTATGCCTTCTCTATCAATTACGAATGCAGATCTCTTAGCAACACCTTTCATGTCGAGAACGAAATCCTCGTATAAGGTATCATAAGCCGAAGCAGTTGTTTTATTCCAGTCAGATAACATCGGGAAGTTATACCCTTGCTCTGATTTATACTTTTCAAGTGTAAACAAAGAATCAACAGATACAGCAATTACGTCTGCATCTAATCCATCATATATAGACTTTTCATCTCTGATCTGGCAGAGCTCGTCGGTACATGTTCCAGTAAAGGCAAGTGGGAAAAATAATAAAACAACATTTCTACCCTGATGGGAAGAAAGCGAATGCTCAGATTTATCTGTAGCTCTCAATGTAAAAGACGGGGCTTTATCTCCTATCGAAATCATATTTTAAGTAATTGCGTCAATTATAAACCACAAAAGTAAATCAATTCATCGGCTATGGAGAAATAATAGTAACATTTGTTGGTAAACGACCATAATTTTCATCTCTTTTGTCTTCATTTTACGTGGAATGATTTAAAACAAGCGATTGAAAATCACACCCAGACTGATATAAGGTGCATATTCTAGTTAGTTATGTGAGCCAGGTAATCAGTTATACACTTAAATTGTCTAAAAATTTCTGTTGTTGCACACGCTATTAAAACAAGTATTGATTTTAAGCAAGAATGACTCCTAAAAGAAAAGCATATTTCTACATTCACTTTTCGGTGCTCTTGTATGGATTCACAGCCATAATAGGGGATCTTATCACGCTTAAAGCGGTCAATCTTGTCTGGTGGCGGGTATTCATCGCCTCCATCTGCCTCTGGATTCTCATAGGTTTCGGTAAAACGTTGAAACCCCTTCCACAGAAAACCATCCTTAAATTCCTAAGTATCGGTGCCATTGTAGGCATCCACTGGATAACTTTTTTCGGTTCTATAAAACTAGCCAATGCTTCCATTGCTCTGGTCTGTATGGCTACAACTGCCTTATTTACCTCCCTGCTAGAACCAGCAATATTGAAGAAAAAATTGTCTTGGGTGGACTTAAGTGTAGGACTGGTTATTATTCCCGCCATGTCCTTTATTGCTATATCTATAGACTTGTCATATCGCACTGGACTTATCGTAGGACTGATATCGGCCTTTCTAGCTGCCTTGTTTTCCGTACTCAACAAGAAGTGGATTAAAGACACCGACGCACAGACCATCACTTTCTTAGAAATGCTCGGCGCATGGATATGTGTCAGCCTTATCTTACCATTTACCTTTTCTGCCACCGATAGCTTTCTTCCTGCTGGCGCTCAAGATTGGGTGCTTATCGGAATTCTTGCTATGGGATGCACCGTTTTAGCCTACGTACTCACCCTACGTGCGCTTGAATTTCTCAGTGCCTTCACTGTTAACTTAACGATCAACTTAGAACCTGTATATGGGATTATACTCGCTGCTGTAATCTTAAAAGAACACGAACAACTCAATACTCGATTTTATCTCGGCTGCTCTATTATCATTCTAGCCGTATTCCTATATCCGACCTTAAAAAGTAGATTAAAAAAGGCTTCTAAGTCTTCATAAAAAAGAATCTATTCTATATTCGCGATATGAATTTCTCCCTTAAGAAATTATCTGTTTACTGCCAGGACCATTCTACTGCTGTTCAAGAAATACTGTCCCAGCTAGAAAGAGAAACCCACCTTAAGACTTTATCTCCTCAGATGATTTCTGGTCCACTCCAAGGACAACTTTTTAACATTATCTCTAAGATAAAACAACCACATAAGATTCTTGAAATCGGAACATTTACTGGATACGCTGC
>CALIQO010000454.1 GCA_938044055.1 uncultured Saprospiraceae bacterium | reverse complement strand
TCGCGGGTTTTTGTTTCTGAAAACATAGAAGATACATGGAATGGAAGATCAGGAAGTAAACCTTATCTGCCAGGAGTATATGTATACAAGATTGATGCTATATGCTCCGCGACTGGAGATGTGTATTCTATCTTAGGAGATATAACATTGATTCGATGATTTATCGGCCACCTTTTTCGTGCTTATAGATCTGTCTTCCCAGTTCAGCGAGAAAAGGAATACCCACATCATCGTATTCATAGATCCCATCATTGTAAGTCTTGTTATCATTAACGTGGATGGTAGCGCTTAGAAAAAATTCCACACCAGATTCTTCGTCACGGATATAGGCACAATCAGTGAGATAGCCATAAGCAACACCGACCTTATTGAGTATAGTGACATGGTCTGGAATATCACTTTTCTTATCTCCGTACATGAAGAACTTAACATAGCCATCGTAGTAATCTTCATTGTCAGCATAACAGTTAATGTCGTGAGGCAAGTTGCTCATACTAGATAGAAGCCACTCGCGATCTTCTAGGTTTATGGCATAGTTTTCATTTTCTGAAAATAGTTCTGGAAGAATGAATCGCATCAAGGATCTTTCTAGATCTGCTAGATTTATAAAGTTTTTCTCGCTCATGTCAAATGCTTCCTTGACGATCGTTCCATCGTTTTTCATATAAGCATCACCCTTAATCGTATTATGAATTGAATGCTGGATTTTATATTCAGAAAATCTACCTTCTAGGTGTAAGATCGTATCCTTTTCCTGGATGAAATCTATGGGATTCACATATTTATTTTCTTCTCTATTAAAACCTCCGACTCCGACTCTGGTTATGATATGAGAATTAGTGAATATCTTTTTTTCGTATAGCTTCTCGTTGATGTAATCTTGTCCGAGAAATTCATAGAGCCTATTGTATGCATTGTTATCGCTTATCGCAAATATCTGTTTGGCTAGAGAAGACACACTGGGCAATGAATGCGGCGAACACGAATCATAGCGCATTACCGATTGAGGTGCTCTTATAGAATCGAAAAACATTGGCGTATGTATGTCGATATCGAATCCTTCTTTCTTAAGCTCTGCTATGCGTTCGAGTGCTAAAAATGCCACGGGCATTTTCACTGTACTTGCTGGATAAAAATAGGTAGTTGTGTCTAGGTTGAAGGTATGTCTCTTAAGCTTGATTCCACTTTCTTGACGATCAATACTTGTGTATATTATCTGGACCTCATGCTTTTCTATATTATCTGCGACTTGCTTGATCAGAGAAAGGTCACTAGACATTATTGCATCTAGAGGGCTTTGAGTAGAGGTATTACATGACCATAATATTCCCACCGATAGAAGGATGAATAAGTTTCTCACAGTAATAGTCCTGAATTGAATGAATAACATATGGTAAGAATTTATGTGACTACTTGGTATCCAGGATCAAGATATTTATAAAGTTTATATATACAGTAATGGACTGCATGTTGTAGTGAAATAATATTTTTGTAAAGTTATTATAGGACGAGTCAATATTCTATTGACGGAAACAATATCCACTATTTTTCTTATGCCACGACTAAACGATACCCTATTCCTCGTATGTTAGTGATTTTTACACTCGGATCATCTTCAAGCTTTTTTCTGAGTTTCGATATGAATACATCTAAGGTACGACCTACATAATCCCCTTGATCTCCCCACACATTTCGGAGTATGTCTCCGCGCTTTACGGTTGTATTGACAGAAAGGTAGAGCAACGATAGAAGGTCTGATTCTTTGCCACTAAGTTCAACACTATTGTCAGCTAAAGAAAGCGTCATTTTTTTGTCATCGAAAACATAATTTCCAATCTCTATGATACTTGGATCGGTTTTCGGATTAGATTTTTTTCTATAGAAATACAATCCCATACCTATTAAAAGGAATAAAGAAATTGACAAGCCACCATTATTTATTATTCCCGTAAATATGGATGATAGCCAACCAAGTGGACTGCTTGTGCTTTTATGTGCCAATAAATTATTCTGCTCTTCTTCTAGAATTAAAATTCGCAGGATATAACAAGCTTCAGGTTGCTCTCTAAGGCCACAAGGAATGGAATTGAGATCTATACCTTCTTTAATCTGATAACTATATATAATATCACCGGATTGACACTCTTGCATCTCGACTATATAGTTCGTTGCCAGATTCGTTCGATTGACAACTTCTTCTATTGCTTCGATTAACTTAGGAGCTTGAAATACGAATTCTGTGTCAAAGCGGATGGCGTACAAGTTCCCTTCTTTTTTTACAGGCAGTACTCGAGAGGTACTGTCACAATGAGCAAGCAATACCTCATGGCCTATTGTCCGCATGGCAACTTCGATCTGCTGATTATTCATTGTGCCTTGCGCACTAGCTCCCCTGAAAAGAAAGCAAGACATGATAATAGCCGAAAAAACCCACAAATAGTTATTACGATTCATGTGAACAAAGCTAGCTGAATCCATACTTAATTGCAATACTTTAAAGGAAGTTTACCTTAATTTACGTTGGTTTTCGGCCTTCAGAGTTAATCGTCTATACATTTGGTCTCATGCTCTATTAAGATTATCTGAGCACAATTTTTCTTCAATAAAAACGCTATGATGGTAAAAATCGGAACTACAGTTTTACTTTGTATCCTTAGCTGCACTGTATTTATAAATTGCGGTGTAAAGCACAATCCGAGTAATCCCACTATGAACAAGCAAAACATCGTGGAGGTGCTTAGAGAAAATGGCCATCTACCTATAGAGAAACAGATGTCATTATACCGAAAGCTAAAAGAGACGAACCCCGAAGGTTATAATTTCGAAAATGAAGATCAGGTTACCATGTATGGATATGGCTTTCTATGGAATGACCAACCGTCAGAAGCCCTACAAGTTTTCCAGTTGATCGCTGAACAATTTCCTGAGTCTTCCAATGCTTATGACAGTCTGGGAGAGGCATATTTTCATTTAGGTAAAAAAGAAGAATCACTGATGAACTATCAGAAGTCCCTAGCGATGAACCCAGACAACTATAATGCTGAGGACTATATAGAAAGGATTAAGTATCCTGATAAAAAGCAGGAAACGCCCTCGGAGCTATTCACGAAAGTATATTCTGCTCAGGCTTATAAAGAAGACTTAGATGATCTAAGCGAAAAGTTAATAAAAACCCATCTCGGTATATTCAAGTTTACTACAGAAAAAGACTTTAGAAATACCGTCGAGGAAAAGAAAGCACTCATTACTGATCAGACTACTTATGGAACCTTTAGATGGCACTGCAATGAGATCATTGCTTCTGTCAATTGCTCACATACAGGAATGGGGAGTTTTAGGCCAGAGGATGAAATGCTTCCGACATCCCTTCGATTTCCGTTACAAACAGTGCTGATAGATGGAGTATTATATGTTTCTGACCCGCTTAGCAATACGCAAGAAGTTTCCGAAAAGGATGAAATATCTAGTATTAATGGCACACCTCTTGAGGAATTAATTAATCAGATCTATAATCATATTCCCTCACAAGGGTTAATTGAAACGACTAAAAGACTTCACTTTAATAAATGGTCAACGGGCTTAATTTCATATGCTTTAGGATTTCCAGATAAGTACACTGTAGAAATAGTAGGAAAGAAAGACCCCATCACTCTTATTGAAACGCAATCTCATAATGACCCAGTAGTTAATAGCCCGATAGACGGTTGTGGAGAACCATTGTGTCTGGAAATAATAGATAGTGAAACGGCAGTTTTATCCATTTTTTCTTTCGTTTTCTATAGATGGAATAATTACAATGAATTCGTCGAATTTATAAATAAGAGCTTTCTAGAGATAAAAGAAAAACAAATTAAAAATCTTATCATAGATGTCAGAGAGAACGGTGGTGGAGCGCCTGAGGCTAGTATATATCTGCTCCAACATTTAGTAGACTCTCCGTTCACCTATTTTTCACATGGTGAGCCAATCAATGGTGGGGGCATACAGTTGCCAAAAGAAAATGCTTTCAAGGGCAACCAATATTACCTCATAGATGGTCATGGAAGTTCAACAACAGGACACTTTATGGCAATGGTAAGAGAAATGGAGTTAGGAATAATAATAGGCGAAGAACTAGGTTCTAATCAGTTCTGTACTGCAGGACAGACAATTTTCAAACTTAAGAATACACGAACTGAATTCTATTCAGCCAACAATGAAAATCGAGTTTCTGTAGGTTCTGTCTCTGATGAAAGAGGCATCTTTCCTGATCACGATGTAGCACAGAATATTGATGATTATTTGAATAAAGTAGATGTAGTCAGGGACTACGCTATTAAGTTGATACAACAATAAACAATGAAGTTGTTTCAGCCGATCGAGAACTGATAGATAACAACACTTACAACAATTAGTACAAGCATTCTGTAAGCCCATACTTGTGCGGATGGAATTCTGGATATGTAAGTGGAAGTAAAGTATGCACCTGTTGCTTGCCCGATGGCAATGATGGATCCTGCCTTCCAGTCTATGAGTCCATACATCTGAAAAAGAAAGATAGCCATAATAGAGAAAGCTACAATGATCAATGCCTTGATACCATTAGCCTCGAGTAGTTCTATCTTGCACATAAGAACCATAAGGCTTAGAAGTATAAGTCCGAGACCCATCTGGATAAAGCCTCCATAAAATCCAGCCAGTAAAAAGGCTGGTGCCAGTATATAATAAGGTAGATTGTGCTCCTTACTTTCTGTTATCAACCATTTCTTAGGGTTGACTAAAATTATAAGCAACATCACCACGGATAGGTACTTAAATATGGTTCTGAATCCTTCATTAGAAATAATGGTTGCCATATAGACACCACAGATTGCTCCTAGAAAAGTCAAGACCACATACACTCTACTTTTTTTAAAGTTTAATTTCCCCTCTTTATAAAAACCTAAACTGGCAAATGTACCTGCTGCCAGTACCCCTATGCGGTTAGACCCATTTGCAACATTTGCCGGAAGGCCAGCAACATCCATTAATAGAGACAAGGTTATAATCGAACCATAACCAGATAATGTATTGATTACACCTGCAAGTAATCCACCGATTAATAGAATTAAGTAGTATAATGGAGAACCTGGTTCCATGTGTTATGAAGTGATTTCTTGGCACAACTCTAGCAGTACGCCATTACAATCCTTAGGGTGAAGAAAACAGACCCACTTATTATCTGCACCACGCTTAGGCTCAAGGTTGAGCAATCGATACCCTTCTTTCTCTAGCCTTTTCATCTCAGCAACTATATCGGTGACAGCAATTGCTATGTGGTGTATGCCTTCTCCTTTCTTCTCAATATACTTAGCAATCACACCCTCTGGATCGAGAGATTCAAGAAGTTCTATTTTATTAGGTCCTACCCGGAAAAAAGAAGTAGATACATTTTCAGATTCAACTGTCTCTCTTTTATAAGGAGGAGATCCGAGTAAGGTTGTATATATTTTTTCTGCGCTTTCAAGAGACTTAACAGCTATCCCTATATGTTCTATTTTCTGCATGCTCTAAAGTAGATATAAAAAAAGAGAGAATCAGATCGGTTGATCTGATTCTCTGCTTTACAATCGTCAAAAAAATTTATGTTTACGGGGTATTGTCTGAGTTATCTTACTTCTTGAGTAGGTCTCTAATCTCCGCTAACAAGTCATTGTCAGAAGGACCTTCAGGTGCTTCTTCTGCTGCAGGCTGAGTCTTATTATAAGCCCTTACAATAAGGAATAAGATGAATGCAATGATGATGAAATCAATGATGTATTTTACCCATTGTCCCCATCGTACGGCCACTTCAGGAGCTGTAATGTTTCCATCAGCGTCTGCTACTGCAGCTTGAAGCACATACTTAAGTTCTGAAAAATCGACATTTCCAAGTGCCATTCCTATCGGAGGCATCAGGATATCATTGGTAAATGAGGTTATTACATTGCCAAATGCACCTGCAATGATAACTGCAACAGCTAGTTCCAGCACACTACCGCGCATAATGAAATCCTTGAATTCTTTAATCATAATAGTTCGTTTTGATAAATAATATATACAAATATATGAAAAATGCCTATATATTACTTCCTGGTATAAGTTGGAATCTTGATCATATGATTGTAATCGATGATATTTTAATCAGTAAGGATGTCTTAGAGGAGCATTTTCTATGCAATCTATCGGCTTGCAAAGGAGCCTGCTGCTGGGAAGGAGACTGGGGAGCACCACTTGAGCAGGCTGAAATCGATGTGCTTGAGAAGATATCAGAATATATCCTGCCTTACCTATCCGATCGATCTAAAAAAGTTATTACTGAAGAAGGAGGAGTTACTTACTATGACGAACCTGGTTTTCATGGTACGAAGTTACATAATGACGGTTCCTGTGTTTATTTAACATTGAAAGATGGAAAAGCCTCATGCGGGATAGAGCAAGCGTGGCAAGACGGGGTCATTCCTTTTAGAAAACCTATATCCTGTCACTTATATCCGATTAGAGTTACTAAAAATGAAGAGACTGGATTTCATGCAATGAACTATGATAAATGGGATATATGCAGTGCAGCGTGTACTTTCGGAAAAGAAAATAAAGTAAGATTGTATGAGTTTGCCAGAGAAGCAATAACAAGGGCTTATGGGCCTGAATTCTACGATTCTATAGAGAATGCATCCAGATATCTGGATGAACAATCTTGAAATTGTAATAATTGACTGGTTTAAAGGGCCTTAAACCTTGGAACTATTACTTAAAGAGCGTACATTTGCACCACTTTTTGAAATACGTATCAATAGAATATACATATGGCATTAATTGGAAGAATTAGAAAGAATTTTTGGTTTGTACTTGTGCTGATATTTTTTGCACTAGCATCATTTGTAATTATGGATATGGTAGGCCAGAATTCAAGCGCAGGAGGCGGACTCAATAATATAGGTGCAATCAATGGTACTGAGGTTGATGTACGTGAGTTTAATGCTGCGGAACAATCACTGTTCGGTGGATCTACAGACATTTACAGAAACAAGGAACTTGCCTGGAATTACATGGTGGAAAAGACCATAATTACAGATGAGTCAGATCAGATAGGACTCAATGTACCTACAGAAGAATTAAAGAACTTACTGTTTGGATCTAATCCATCTCCTATAGTAAGATCGATGTTTACGAATCAAGCAACTCAGCAGTTCGATAGACAACAATTATTGCAAGTGAAGCAGAATATAGAAAGTGGAGAGGCACTGAATGCTAACTTCACACAATCTTGGCAGCAGATTGAAAAGAGTGTAAGAAAATCGAAGCTTGAAGATAAGATGGGTGCTCTTGTAGCTAAGGGTATGTATGCTCCTTCATGGATGGTGGAGCAGAACAATGTATCTAATGCTGCTAACGTAGACATAAGTTATGTCAAGATCCCATTTGATTATATCGAAGATGAAGTAACAGTAACCGATGAGGAAGTTCTTGCATTCGCTAAGTCTAAAGGAGATCAATACAATCAAGACCGAGAAACCAGAATGCTCAATGCATTTTATATAGATGTGCTACCTACACCTGCCGATAGTGTTAAGTGGAGAGATGAAGTAGCTAACTGGATTCCAGAATTTCAAATTACCGAAGATGATTCCGTTTTCGCAACGAATAAAAACGGTTTTTTCTCACACTATTACAATAGCAGAGATCAGTTGCCTGAAACAGTAAAGGAAGTGATCCCTACTATGGAAGCTGGAGAAGTTTATGGTCCTTACCTAGACAATACAGCATACATTGCTATGAAACTGATTGACAAGAGAATTGTACCTGATTCAGTAGAGGCAAGACACATATTGAGATCTAAACGTACGGGAGCAA